>DAIOWB010000004.1:0-31581 GCA_036758725.1 Lacibacter sp. | reverse complement strand
CGATGAGTTTATTGAAAAGCGTGTTATACTGAGACCTGAAACGGTTGTTACAGTTTATTTTGATTTTGATAAATACAATCTTAAAAAAGAAGCAGTTGAAAAATTAGATTCAGTTTATTATGTATTGGTTGAAACAGAAGGTGCTACTTTACAGATCTCCGGCTACACAGATGGATTAGGTACTGTAGAATACAACAAAGTGTTAAGTGACAGACGTGCCAGGGCTTGTTATCAATATCTTGTAGATAAAGGAATTGATAGCAGCCGAATTACTTTTGAATCATTTGGAGCTTGCTGCCCGTTAGAAATGGAATTAATTAACGGGCGTGATAATGCAGAAGGCAGAGCGAAGAACAGAAGAGCGTTGATAAATGTTGTAATGCCAAAGCAAGAATAATTATTTTTGAAACTTAAAGAATAAAAGAAGGCGTTCATATAATTTGAACGCCTTTTTCATTTTTAAGAATTGATGGTTTGTTTTTTGATTCTTTTGTTTTCTGATATAAATTTATAAACTCAGTCTAAACACTTTATTTGATAGTTGTTGATTTCACAAAAATTAACCAGCCATATCCTGTGCTGCAGCTACTTCGTCTTCCATAATTTTTTCCTGTTGATTTAATTCTTCTTTTTGAAGTGGTGTTTGCTGTTTACGCAACATATTAAAGCCAATAACAGAAAGCAAACAAACAGCAGCAACTGTCCACCATAAAGTGGTGAACCCCGATTTATCAGCAATCCTTGCTCCCAACATGGGGCCAAACGTTTGTGCTGCCGACCATGCCATAGTATAAAGGGCAGCATATTGTCCACGGTTGCTGTGATTGCTTCGGCTAATCCAGAAGGAGTTCATAAACGGCATAGCCAACATTTCTCCAATGGTAATGGTTAAAATAAAAACCATTGCCATAATATGATTGATGTTAAAAAAATTAAGCATCATAAAAGAGCAAGCAGTTAACAAAACACCCAAAACAACAAACAGTAAAGGTGTTTTTCTTTTTTCAAGCTTGTATATCAAAGCCATTTCAGTAAGCACAATAAACAACCCATTTACAGCCATCAGCAAACCAATATATGGCTCTGTAAAGCCCCTTTCTTTTTTTAAATAAACAGATAGGTTGGTAAAAAGCTGAAAGAAACTGGCTGCAAATAAAAAAGAACATACTATAAACCATAAATAAATTTTGTCTTTGTATGCTGATAAAATTTTTACACTAACTGCTTCAACAGGTTTAATTTTTGTTTCCTGTAAAGGCGGTTTAAGTAAACGATATAAAAGAAATGCGGCAGCCAGATTGGTAATACCATCAATCCAGAACAAAAGTTCATAATTATAATGTGCAATCAATCCACCCAATGCACTTCCTATTGCCCAGCCAAGATTAATAGCTAATCTGTTTAAGGAATAGGATCTTGTACTGTTTTCTTCTTTGCTGAAAAAAGCAATGGCAGTTGAATTGGCAGGTCTGAATGCTTCGTTAATAAAACTCAACAAAAATGTAAAGATGCAAATGAGCGGATAGCTTTTCATTTGTCCAAGCACTATAAATAAAATGCCTCCACCAATAAGAGTGAACAGTTGAATTTTATAAAAACCAATTTTATCTGTAAGTCTTCCTCCAATATAAGCTCCTGTAAACGCACCTGCACCAAACAAGCCAAATACAAAGCCTGCCTGGCTGAGAGAATAACCCATCTGCGGACTGGTGAGATACAAACTTAAAAACGGGATTACCATTGTTCCGCTTCTGTTCACCAGCATAACCAATGATAATAGCCAGGTTTGTTTTGACAAACCGGAATATGCCTGTTTATATGAATTGAATGTTTGTGAAAGCATAGAAGGAAAACAAAAGTATTGTTATTCGGTATTAAAGAAAAGAATACACAAATTGAATAATAATGTTTAAAAAGAAAATAAAAAAGGCGTTCATTTAATTGAACACCTTTTTTATTCAATCAATTTCTTTACTGCTTTACCTCTGTTGTTACCTTGGGTATTTCCTTTGTCCAACTGCTAATATCTAATTTTCTTGGTGTTGGATAAATTTCATCTAAAGTATTACCATCATACAATCTTCCGTTCTTCACAACATAAAAAATAGTATTGGTATTACGTATGTTGATCAACGGGTTTTCATTCATGATTACAATATCAGCTAATTTTCCTGCTTCTAAACTTCCCAGTTCTTTATCAAGCCCCAAAGCAGTTGCACCAAAAATAGTTGCAACCTGTAAAGTTTGAAAAGGGGATAATCCTCCACTTCCCACACTCCACATTTCCCAATGATAGCCGAGCCCTTGTAGTTGACCATGGCTTCCAATGCCTGCCAATCCTCCTTTATCAACAAGGCTCTTAATACCTTGTGCATGTTTTTGAAATACATGATCATCAGGTGTAAACCATCCACCCAAGCCACCGGCACGGCGTCTTGCTTTTGAACTTAACTCTTCATATGGAGTAAAACGGTTAAGCTTTGGATTTTTTAAAGGGCTTTCAGTTGTATAATAATAATTTTCTGCCCATGGCCCACCATAAGCTACCAGTAAAGTTGGAGTTACCGCCATCTTACTTTCTGCTATAGTTTTTGTAACATCACTATACAATGGGAAAATGGGAATGGCATGTTCATGACCGGGATAACCATCAAACAACTGAGTCATGTTTAATTTATAATCTAATCCACCTTCTGTTGTTGGCATCAGCTGTTGTTCTTTGGCCGCCATTATTACCCATTGACGCATTTGTCTGTTACCAACCAGATACATTTTAATGTACTGTGTATTATAATATTTACTGTACTGTTTTAAAACACTTTTTGTTTGTTCAAGATCTTTTAAATTATACATCCAGAAACCAACACCAGGGCCGGTACTGTAAATACGTGGACCAGGAATTTGTCCTGCATTCACCATATCACCATAAGTTAAAACATCTGTAGTTCCTGTTTGCGGATCTCTTGTTGTTGTAACTCCATACGCCAGGTTAGCTGCATACATCCATACTGAATTTTTTTGTAATCCCCAGAATGGCCACATGTGTGCATGAGTATCTACAAAACCCGGCGTAATAGTTTTGCCTGTGCAATCAATTTCTTTTGTACCGGATGGAACAGTTAATGTTCCGGTTTTGCCAACATCTTTTATTCGGTTATTTACAACAAGCACATCGCCATTTTCAATTACTTCATCACCCTTCATGGTAATAACTCTTGCATTTTTAAACAGGATACTGCCAACAGGCATATCTTTTTGATAATATACTTTTACCTGAGTTTCACTCGGTAAATATTTTTCTGCTTTCTTTTTTTCTTCCAGTGCAAGTTTTTCTTTGTTTGCTCTGGCAGTATCAACTTTTAAAATGGCAGCAATAGAATCTGCACTTTTCTTTGCCAATGAATCAGCAACCTTTTTAGCTTCAGGCCCCAATGCAATCAATGCCTTTACACTATCTGCTAATCTTTTTGCTTCTGTTTTTTTTGCAGCTTTCACAGAATCTTCTACAAACTTTGCTCTTTCGGTATTATATACCCAATGGCCATTACCTAAACTCCAGTGAATTTTTTTACCATCGGCTTCCCAAGCGGGGAATTCACCACCAATTTCTGTTAACTGTTTTGAAGGGAAAGTACTAAAGGTTGGATCTGCGACATTGATGTTAGGGATTTTACCTGCATCGGGAATGGTAACGATGTAAACATTATTATTTACTTGTGCAACGGCCTGGTTGCCTACAGGGGCCATTAATATAGTACCTGCAGCTGATGGCATATTTTGTGGTTCACGGTTATTTGTATTTTCTGGTAACATGCAATAATTAACTGCATCAGTATTCATCATTGGTTTACCCATCACATATTTTGTATTGTTAACAACAACTTCATCATTTTTATTTTTATCATGTTGATGATTGTCGGCTTCCGCAACTGATCCATAAGTAGTAATACCTGTAATACGTGCATGTGTTTTTTGATCTGTGCCATCCCAGCGTACAGAAACAAGTGCGCCACCGCCTGTATTGAGATAAATGCGATTGGTATCTTTTGTAAAATGAACATTACCATAATTGCTGGCCATTAAATCTACTTTGGAAATGTTGCCCCCATTTGCATTTATCCAAACCAACTCTGCTTCGCCTCCGCTGTAAAACGGATCTTCTGCATCTTTAAATAAACGTTTTGGTGCACGGAAAAATGCAATGCGGTTATTATAACTCCATGCAGGTTGCATATAAAACGCAGCTTCATTGGTAAGTTTTGTTACTGTTGTTTTTGCACCCACTGATGCTTTATACAAATTGCCTCCTTCTGTTTCGTTCCATGTAACAAACACTATTTGATTGCCATCAACACTCCATGCAGGCATAGCTTCAGTAAAATTAAAATTGGTTACACGTTTGGGTGTTCCATTTGGATAATCCATTACATACAATCTGTTGAGTACTGTAAAGGCCAGTTTTTTTCCATCAGGACTTGGTGCTGCATCACGTATCTGTGTTGCCAATGCTGCAATTGTATCTTTTATTTTATAATCGAAATAAAGTCGTGGACCCATTTCAAGATTTACATCAACATCAAAAACTATTTCAGTTGCTTTACTACCATCAACAGAGAGTTTCCAGAGTTTGCCTCCATAACTTGCAATTAAAAACTTACTGTCTGGCGTAAACGACATACCGGGCAATACACCTTGCGGAGCGATGCTTTCCTGTTCATCTCTTTGTACAGGATATGCAAGCCAACGTTCATCTCCGGTTTTCATGTTTCTTAAAACCAAGCCGGTTTTATCTTCATACCTGCTGCCATAGGCCATCCATTGTCCGTCTTTGCTCAATGTTGGAGTAAAAGCAGAACCATACCTGCTTGCTATCGTTTTAATTGAACCCTTCTCTCTGTCATAAGTTCCAATTTCATATTGCGGAAGTAAAGCGTTATAATTCCATGAGCCAATACGCTGACTATAATAAACAGTTCGTCCATCACTACTAACAAAAGGGTCAATGGTTTTTAGATTTGCTGGTTGATCAATTAACTGAATTCCACCACCACCATCTTTATGATACATCCACAATTTTGGAGTTCGTCTGCCTTTGCTTGCAATGATATAATTTCCATCAGGAGTCCATACAGCAGCAGGAAAATCATCAACACGATCTTTTGTTAACTGAACGGTATCTTGTTTTTCAATATCAATGTACCAGATATTATCACTTCCACTTCTGTCGCTGGTAAATAATATTTTTTTCCCATCAGGACTGTAACGAGGATGTGTTTCATAAGCAATGCCTTTGGTTATCTGCGTTGCTTTACCTCCGTTAATGGGAATGGTATAAATATCACCCATCAAATCAAGTGCAATGGTTGATCCGTCAGGACTTACATCAACACTCATCCATGTACCTTCTTTTGTGTTGAATTTTACTTCACGTTCTGGTTTGAGTGGAAGACTGGTAAACTTGGTGTATACCATGGTATCTTTTTTGATACTGTCTGCTGTTGCTATTGCCAGGTTTTGCTGCGCCATTAAGGACATTGAAAAAGCTGAAGCCAATAGCATGAAAATGTATTTCCTCATATATGCAGTTTTGTAGAAAATTACAGGATAGAATTGAATTTTAGCAGAAAATATTTTGAATGGTTGAAAGGTAGGATGGCTATAAGTATGCATAGATTTCTCATTCCGCTTCAAGAGTTTGATAAATCTAAATTCATAAGGAGGAATTCGAAACGACGGCAGCTTGTGTATTAGTAAAAAGTAAAATTAGTCGGAGTGCCGTCATGTCGACGGAGGAGACATCTCCACAAAATTATACTGTAAAATTTAATGTAGGAATTAAATCAAAGCAATAACAAAGTTTATTGTAACGAATACGCCGGCCCAAACAACGCTCTGCCACTTCTGGTACCCTTATGTTTGCCTTCATCAATTACTAATTGACCGTTAACAAGAATATATTTAAATCCTGTTGAAAACTGGTGAGGATTTTCAAACGTTGCATGATCTGTTACTTCTGCTTCATTGAAGACAACAATATCTGCAGCCATTCCTTCCCTGATCATTCCACGATCTTTCAGTTGAAATTTTTGTGCAGCTAAAGAAGTCATTCTTCTTATGGTTTCTTCCAATGAAATAAGATTCATCTCCCGTACATACCTGCCAAGCACTCTTGCATTGGTGCCATATGTACGTGGATGCGGCATGCCACGGCCATTACTTACGCCACCATCTGCACCAATCATGTTGTAAGGATACTTCATAAAAAACTGTACATCTTTTTCACTCATGCTATGATACACCATCTGTGCTCCCCCTGCCAGCATCAACTCCAAAATAGTTTCTGCTTCTTCTCTTGGTTTGCTTTTTCTTCCTTTCAGTTTGTTGATCTCGGTTATACTTTTTCCATTGAGCGTACTATCTGCTGTATGATTGGCTACTACAGCAAAACTGTAGTTTTTGTATTTGTATTTTTTCAACTGTATAAGCATTTCATTAATGATCTGCTGATGAATCAAAGGATCGATAATTCTTTTTTTTAGCGAGTCGTTTCCACCAGCAAGTGCCCAATCGGGCAAACGCACACCGAGATTGGTACTGCTGGCAGTATAAGGATATTGATCAATGGTTACATCATACCCTTCTTTCCTTGCTTTTTCAATCAATGATAATGTTTCAGCTGATCGTCCCCAGTTGGCAGGGCCACTTAATTTAAAATGAGAGATCTGAACAGGAATGTTGGCAGCTTTACCAATATCAATTGCTTCGTTTATTGCGTCAGTTACTTTGTTTTCTTCGTTGCGGATATGTGATGCATAAATACCATAAAATTTTGCTGTTTCTTTTGCTAAACCAATCACCTCATCTGTATTGCTGTACATACCGGGGAGATAGATCAATCCTGTTGAAAGACCAACTGCACCATCTTTCATTGCTTTGGCAATCAGCTTTTCCATTTGTAATTGTTCTGTGGCAGTTGCAAACCTGTTATCCAGTCCCATTACCTGGCGACGGATAGTATTGTGTCCTATTAGAGATGCAATATTGATTGAAGTATGAATACTGTCAATTCGTGTAAAGAATTGATGAAGATCATCTGCTGATCCTCCGCAGTTACCAGTGATAACTGTTGTAACACCATCATAGATATAATTATCTGCAGTAGGTCTTTCAAAAATGCCGCTTTCAATATGTCCGTGTACGTCTATAAAACCAGGTGCCACAATCAGCCCATTTGCATCTATTATTTTTGATGCTGTATTTGTAATATGTTTTTTAATCAATACAATTTTCCCGTCCTTTACAGCAACATCAGCGTAATACCAACTGTTTCCACTGCCATCAACGATTTTTCCATTGCGTATAATATAATCATAAACCTGTTGCGAAAAACAAAAACAGGGAATCAATAATAAAAACAGCAGCAGTTTCATTTGCAGATAATTTTAAGGGAAGATAAATTGTTTGAATGATGTTTAACCCAACTCAATAGCAGGATCCCAGAATATTTTTTCAAAATCAACAACTGTATCATTCTTAACTGTTACTCCATCTTTTTCAAGCAGCTCTTTCATTTGTGTTTGAGTTTCAAAATGTGCCTTGCCACTTAACATACCATTACGGTTTACAACTCTTTGTGCCGGTACTTTTGGATTTATTTTATGTGAACCGTTCATAGCCCAACCCACCATACGGGCCGACGATTTTGTGCCCAGGTATGCAGCAATTGCTCCATAGGATGTTACCCGGCCTTTTGGTATTTGCCTTACTACATCATACACGTCATCAAAAAAAGAATAATCTTTTGCTTTTGTTGTATCAGGAAGCGGAATTTTTTTCTTGTTGGGCATATTGATTTTCTTTCAGCAACAAGGTACGACGAGGTTCCGGAACATTTTCATATTCAAAGGGGCAATGCCTGCAACCACATCCGCAGCAATAGCCTTTATCAAGATGATACGTAGCAGTAAGTACCATGTTATCATGCTCGTCGTAATAAAAATCAATTCCTTCTTTAAGTTTATTCATATGTGGCGATGCAGTTCAAAATGTACAACCATTAAAATCATAAATTGTTGAATAACATTTAAAATTATTTTATTTCATTTTCAAAAACCCATTGTTTAAGTTCCGGGTCTTTCTTAAGGGAGAGTTCATGAACAGGTAATGAGAAACAGATGTAATGAATACGGCTGCTTTGAGCTATATCCAAACCTTCGTAGTGTGTTTTTATTTTTAAATCATCACCTATGGTTTCTTGTTGATATAAATCATTGATATCTGTATGTAAATGCAAGTTATATAATTCAATTACTTTTTTAGTAAAGTTGTATAAAACGGGGGAATCAGTTTTTAAATGAACAAGAGATCCGGGTTTTAGAATCTGTTGATACAGGCGTAAAAACTTTGGGTGAGTTAATCTTTTTTTGTGTTTGGAAGCACGTAGCTGCGGATCAGGAAATGTTATCCAGATTTCGCCTGTTTCTTCAGGCGCAAAGTATTCTGCAATACGATCAATTTGAGTGCGTAAAAAAAACACATTACTTAAATTTTCTTTTAATGCAGTTTTAGCGCCTACCCAAATGCGATTTCCTTTTAAATCAACACCAATAAAATTACGATCGGGATAAAGGCGGGCAAGTCCAATTGCATATTCTCCTTTACCACATGCCAGTTCAAGTGTAATGCTGTTATTATTTTTTAAAAACTCATTCCATTTGCCGGGCATATTCTCCGGATATTGCAACACATTGGGAAATGTTTCTATTTCAGCAAAACGATGTAATTTTTTTTGGCCCATTGCGGGCAAAGATAATCCTGACCAGATTAATTATAACTCTTTATATAGATTAGTGAAAACTCAAAAAAATCATTTTATTATTTAGAAAGTAATACAGATTTTTCGTTCTGTAATCTTAGCCTTTGGCAGAGAATTTTTATAAAACCTCTTGCAATTTCAGGTCTTGCTTCAAGTAATTCATAAAATGGTTCCTGGTCAATTTTAAATAAAAAACAATCTGTATTACAGGTTGCAGTAGCAGATCTTGTTTCGGAATCAAGTAAAGATAATTCACCAAACACTTCTTTTTCTTTTAACAGGGCCAGCGTCATATTCCCTTTATGAATGCGTATTTCACCTCTGTAGATGATGTACATACAATCGCCAATATCACCTTCTTTAAATATGGTAGTTTCTGCCTGGTATTCTTCTTCTTCCATTAAAGGCGCCAGTTCAGATAAAATGGTTTCTGGTGTTTGAATAAACAAATCAAGCGATTTGAGTATGAGCACTTTTTCAAACAGAAGTAATTTATCAGCTACAGATGACATGGTTTCGGTTTTAACTTATGATATAGCAAAGGTTGCAGTTTCTTTTAATAATCTGTTTTCCGATTTTAAAAATCTGTTCATTATCAGGTGGTCTATCTGTAATGGTATTAATTTACATGAGTACAGTGAACACGCTAGGGTCCAGTTATTAAATTGCTCATCTTCTTTCAACAATCTTGTTACTACCTTTTCAATATTATTAAATGCTTGTTCGGGTATCATCTTTTTTAACAAGTTACACCGAAATGAAATATCAGAATCTTCAAAAACCGTATTAAAAGTAGTGGCATAGTCTTTTTTTATTGTTGCTTCTATAAGCTCCAGTGCATTAGCTGCTGTTTCTTTTTTATTGAGCTGTAATGCTTTCTTAATTTTATCTACCTGTTCTTTTTGAGAATAAAACGAAAAGAGGTTCAGCAACGTTTCTCTTAAATCTTCCAATTCAAGCAAAAGGGAATTGTATAAAGTCTGTTTTATTTTTTGTAACGGTTTTAACCTGTTTAGCATAAACAGCAGCTCAACCGATCTGATAAGGTAGTTATTGGTAATTGAATCAATTACCGGTCTGCTGTTTTCAGTAATATGATAACTGCATCGGTTTAAAGATTTAATAATAATATTGTTGAGAGGTAATAATTGGGGTAAAAGTTCTAATAATTTTATTTGTGAGGCGGGGCTGCCAATTCTTCCTAAAGTTAGGATGAGTCTTTCTTTTTGTTTGTGGTTGATTGTTTTTGTTTGCAGCAGCTCCATAATACTTTCTAACGCTTTATCTCCGGTATTGTAAAAAGCCTCAAGTACTTCTTTTTCATGTAAAGGAAAAAGGGGAATTAAACGGGAAAGAATGTTTTTATTATGTTTTTCCCCAATTGTATTAATAGTGGTTTTTATAATGATTTCATCCGGATCGTTCAAAAGCCGAATTAATTCTGTATTAAACAGTGGTTCAGAAATATTTGAAGCAAGCTTTATAGCCGAAAGTTTTACTTCAGGGTCCAAAGAAGAAAACATTTCTTTTATAGATTGAATGACAGGTGCCTTTTCAATTTCTGATCTGCTATATTCTATTATGCTTTCAATAGCTGCAAACCTGATTTGCGAATTTTCATTTGTTAAAAAACGCTTTAAACGATTATAATCATAAGCAATAGACGAAAGCACCCTTAGTGCTTTTGCAAAAATGGCTGGATTCGTTTTTATTTCAATCATTTTAATTAGATCATCAGCTGCATTAACATTGTGTTTCTTATCTATTAAATGAAGAGCTTGAATACGTACAGCTTCTGATGGATGATTCAATGCTTTTGCTATCAGTTCATTATTTATTTTATTTGTTCCGTTTTCAAGAAGTTTAAGAATGTACAAAACCTCAAGCTCGTTACCGGTATTAATCTTATTTGTAATTTTTTCAATTGTGTCTTTATTATATAAATTAAAATCTTCATTTTTAAAATACCTGCTGCTGATGGTTTTTATAAGCATATTTAAATACTCTTTCTGAACAAGAAAAACATATATTGCCCATAGTAACGAAATACCAATAAGAATTAAGCAAATGATTGCCAGATTATACCCCCCCCATTTGTATAAAAAGAGTAAAAGCAAACCGGTAAATAAATAAGCAAAAGGATCCATTACGCCTTTTACTATATTATGTGATCGTAATCTGTCGGGTGTGGAAAGTGGCTGTAATATTGTTAGCAATACGGGTGAGTTAATAGACGCCCTTAGAGCATCTACTAAAATTGCAGCAGCTCCAAATACATATAATATTGCTGAATTATGCGGCGATAAATTAAAAAGTAAAATGATAGTTGCATTAAACACAAATAATACAATGGGCGTAATGAGTAATGCATTTCTGTTTCCTATTTTGGTAATGATTCTTCCGGTAAAACCAAGTTTAAATAGCCAGGCAATTAACCTTGCGCCACCCATAAATAAAGCGGTAAAGAGGGCAAACGATTCGTCGGTTTTATATTTATTTGAACCTTTTATTTCTGCATAAAATGCATATTCAATTAATATAAATCCGGTAAAAGCAATCATTGATAAAAGGGCAGTGCGGATGATCAGTTTATTCTCAGCAAACAATTTAACAAGTGCAGATATACCAGCAGTATGTTGTTGTTTTATTTTAGAAGCATGTGATGATATTTTTTTAAGCTCCGGAGAATTAAAAATAATTTTCAGAACGTAAAAAGAAATTAACATTGCAGCTAAACTAATAATAAGTAAATTTTGAGTTCCTAAAAACGGCACAAATAATATTGCTATAGTATAACCCAAAAATTTTGCTGGTATATCACCCGAACTGATTACTCCAAATAACCGTTTACTTTGTCTTACATCATATACCTGTGCTGAAAGTCCCCAGAATTCAAGGTTATTAATCAGATACATTACATTAAACAATGCAAGCATTAAATAGAAAAACCAAAATGAAGTAAAAACAAATTTTCCTGCCCAGAAAAAAAAGATGAGCGATGTCATTATTATCGTCATAATAATACTCAGCTTATATAAACTGTATTTATGTTCAAGCTTATTACAGATAATTCCTGTTATCCAAAGCAAAGCGGCAGATAGTAAAAAAACATAAGCTAAGTCAGAAATTGGAAATCTGTCAAGAAACTGTGAAAGAGCTGAAGTAAAAAACAAAGCAATAGAAGCCCCTTGTAAGAACTGCAGAACAAATAAAAGTTTTACCAGTGGCCATTCGTGTTGCTGAATATTTAATAGCCGTGCAATTTTGTGTGAAGAGTTCATGTGTTTCTCTTCTTTGAATATTTTGAAATGTATTTTTTCTTTAGTGTTTCATAAGTCTTTTTTTTCACAGGTTTTCGGAGTTTTCTTGATGAGCTGGTAAAATAATCATGAGTTTCAAAAAATTTTAATTGTAATTCCTCAAAGTCTTTTTTACTTTTTACAATATTATAAATTAAAAATTCAGCTTCTAACAATTTGCTTATTCTGAAAAAGTCTTTTCTTCCAAGGTAATCAAGATCAGCATCGGCCAGAATTTGTTCAAGCAGGTTTTTGGGACTCTGGGGAATTCTGGTTGCCAGTATAATTCCACAAATTCTGTTAATTTGTTTTTTTGTAAATCCAAAAACAGGAAGTTCCTTCCTGGCCTTTTCACAACTCTCATCTTCGTGGTTTTTATATAGAGAAAGAAATCCGGTATCATGATATAACGCTGCAACTTCTAAAAGTAAAAGGTCTTCTTTATTGGTAACGCCCTCTCGTTTTGCAATGGCAAGCGATTGTTTCATTACATCTAAAGTATGCATTGAATTGTGATACGTTAATTGCTCCGAAAGACCATTATTCAGTTCTTTAATGGTTATATCTTTTAAATAACGAACTGATTTTTTAATCATAGAAAAGATTGTTCCTGAAAATACAAACTCAAAACCGGATTTAAAAACCTTATTTCATTTTTCAGTTAATTGGTTTATAAAGTTGTAAAACAAAAAAGCCTTTTGTATAAACAAAAGGCAAATAAAAAAAGCATGAGAAAACAATCGTTACAAAGAATAAATACAATATCCATTCTTGTGTTAAAGCTGTAGGGGGAGGGATCGAACCTCCACGAGGCAGTTAGCTGCAGTACAAAGTTCGGTGGTCGACCCCGGTCGAATCGATATTGCTATCAACTCGGCTCTATGCTGCGTTTATCCTGTGATCCTCACCCTCGAGACAAGAGGGCATGTCTGCCAAATATTTCATCACCCCACATTGTAAAAGAACAAAACACAAAATCCAAATCCAATAACTATTGCATTCGGTAACCAAATGCACTACTTGTTTTTTGGTTTTTGTAGTTTGGGTTTTTGTTTAAGCTGTAGAGGGAGGAATCGAACCTCCACGAGGCAGTTAGCTATAGCACAAAGTTCGGTGGTCGACCCCGGTCGAATCAATATCGCTATCAATTCGGCTCTATGCTGTGTTTATCCTGTGACCCCCACCCCCGAGACAAGAGGGCATGTCTGCCAAAATTTCATCACTCCACAATTTGTTGTTCAAAGAACGTTTACAGTGCAATATTAAGTTAAAAGTCATATTCATTGCAAATATTTCAACATAAATTTAAAAAGTTTCGATGTTATTTAATAAATATTCTATTAATTTGAATAATAATTAATAAACTATTCAATAATGGCAGGAAAATTAAATCTTGACAAACTGGATCTGCAGATCATTTCTGAAATGATGGAAGATGCACAAATTTCCTATGCTGATCTGGGAAAAAAACTCTTTGTTTCCGGAGGTACTATTCATGTACGTATTAAAAAACTACAGGAACAAGGTATTGTAAAAGGAACCAAATTAAATGTTGATTTAAAAACATTAGGATATGATATTACTGCCTTTGTTGGCATTTTTCTTGAAAAAAGTTCTTTATATGATGCAGTAGCAAAAGATCTGCAAAAGATTCCAGAAATTGTAAGGCTTAATTATACAACCGGTAATTACAGTATGTTTATAGAAGTTGTTTGTAAAGACATTAATCAATTACGATTTGTTTTACACGATGCATTACAAAAAATAAAAGGAATTGAACGAACGGAAACGTTTATTTCACTTGATGAAAGTTTTAACCGTAAGGTTCAGGTTATTTCATGAGTTGATGAATTTAATTCAGCAACTGTAAAACTGTTGTATTTTAGCCCTTTTGCTTATATATATGAATATGAATTTAGAAATTGTATTTAACATGATCCGCAATAGCTGGAAACGTATTGTGCTCATTGTATTGCTTGCTACAATAAGTACTGCTGTTTTACTTCTTATAAAAAAACCATATTACAGAAGCTCAGCTATTTTCACTGCAGCCAATCCAAACATTGGCGACAGGTCGAACATTTACAGAACAGAATTTTGGGAGCAATATTTTTATTTTGGTGGTGAATTTGATAACGACAGGCTGATGGCCATTTCCAAAGCAGAAGAAATGAACAGATTTATGGTTGATACTTTTCAACTCATCAGGCATTATAAAATTAACCCTAAAAGCGAAAGGGCACAATACCTGGCTGATTATGAGTATAAAGAAAATGTAAAAATTCAAAAAAACGAATATGGCCACGTAAAAGTAAATGTATGGGATACTGATAAACAGCTTGCTGCTGCAATGGCCAATGCCATTGTAAAAAAAGTAAACGAAAAAAGTGTTGCATCGTTGAATAATATGAAGCTGGAGATTTTACAAAAACTAAAGAATGATTTTAGTGCACAACAAGATACACTTCAGCAGATTGAGAAAACGCAATTAACAAACTCAAACGCTTTTCTTACTGCAAGGAAAGCTGAAATCATTAAAGACCTGAATGAAAAGGAAAAGCTCATTCAGCAATTTAATACCAGTATAAATAATGTAAGTGCATTGTTTGTAATTGAAAATGCATTACCGGCTTTGAAAAAAGACAAACCTCAGGTTCTGTCAGGTGTTATTTTAGCAGCAATCCTTTCATTTGTTTTTTCTGTTTTGTTGCTATTACTAATTGAATGGAAGAAGAATGCAAAATTGAGCTGATATGCATCGCCAGTTTACAAAAAACAAAATGAACACCTGGTGGTTGCTTTCAATAGCAGCTCTTTTATTTTTTGTTACCGGTATACTAACCGAAACATATTTTCTGGTAACTATTCCATTTGTAATACTTTTCTTCGTTCTATTTACATCTGATCTCAGGTTTCTTTACTTTATTCTATTATTTGTCATTCCGTTATCAACTGAGCTTTCTGTTACATCCACCATTTCAACAGATATGCCCGATGAGCCTTTGATGCTATTGCTTTCAGGATCATTAATTGCTGTTTTACTTTTAAGGCCATCACTTTTTCCCAATCAAATTTTAAGGAGCAGTTTAGCATTGCTTCTAATTTTACAATTTGGCTGGATGCTGATTACAGTTATTTATTCAACAGAAATGTTGTTGAGTATTAAATATGTATTGGCAAAATCATGGTTTATTATTGCTTTTGTTCTTGGGGGTTTATTGTTTTTAAAAACAAAGGAAGACTACAAGCTTGCTTCAAAGGCATTCATTTTTGCAATGCTGATACCTGTAATCGGAAGTTTAGTAAGACATGCAATAACCGGATTTTCTTTTAATAGTATTAATGAAACACTTTCTCCCTTTTTTAGAAATCATGTTAATTATTCTGCCTTATTGGTTTGTTTATTACCCATACTGTTTATGTGGTATCATTTTTCAAGTGGGCGCACCCGTAAATGGACAATTGTAATAATTGTTCTTTTTTTAATTGCTCTTCTCTTTGCATATTCAAGAGGTGCATGGTTGTGTTTGTTTACAGGAGTACTAACATGGTATGCAATTAAAAAAAAGCTTCTTTTATCATTTATTATTATAGCCGGTTTGATGATGGCTATAGCACTTTACTGGCTAATACAAAACGATAACTATTTAAAATTTGCGCCAGATTTTAATAAAACCAGGCAACACACAAATATTACCGAACATATTGAAGCTACTTATGAGTTGAAAGATATATCTACCATGGAACGGTTTTACAGATGGATTGCAGGTTTTAGAATGGCAAACCGGGAAAAGTTAAAAGGGTATGGGCCTAATAGTTTTTCATTGCATTATAAAGAGTATACGGTGAATGCATTTAAAACCTGGGTAAGCAGTAATGAAGAAAAATCATCAGTACATAATTATTTTTTATTGCTTGCAGTTGAACAGGGAATTCCGGGTATGATCTTGTTTATTATTTTATTGCTTGCAATGTTTAGCATTGCAGTAAAAGCATATCATACATTGGATGATCCGTTTGACCAGGCTTTGGCTATGCTTTGTGGAGTAATCTTAAGCATGATTGTTACTTTAAATCTATTGAGTGATTTAATAGAAACAGATAAAATCGGCAGCCTGTTTTTTATTGTAACCGGAATTTTTATTCAGTTACAGGTAAAACTGCTTACAAGAAAAGAAACAAAAATTTTAAATTGAACCGCCTTCAACAAATAATGTAGTTGCAAATAATTCTTTTATTGTAGTATCTCCATGAATACAATCCATCATTCTTTCATGCGCAAGTTTACCCAGTTTATAGCCACTGGTTTCCACATATGTAATTTCGGGGTAGTATAGTTTCGGAAAAAATCCATCACTCAATGCAATAACACCCGTTTCATTTGGAATTGAAATTTTCATTTTTTGCAAACTTTTCATAACCCCAATCAAAATCTCATCACTCATACAAAAAACAGCATCTGGTTTTATTTTGGGTTGAAAGAAATGCTCGGTTTTTTCCTCTGCCTGTAACCGGTTATTCGCATAGCAGACTGTTAATTTTATATTTTTATTATTCAACATCGTTTTTTCAAATGCATCTAATCTTCTTTTAGTAATAGAAAGATTTTCGTTTCCAAAAATTGCCAGAATATTTTTTTTCCCTTTTTCAATTAATGTTTCAGCAGCAAGAACTGCAGAATCATGATCAGCTAAGCAAATGGCATTAAAGCCCCCTCCATCAGGTACTTTATCAAAAAAAACAACCGGTATTCCGGCTACTTTCATTTTTTCATAAGGTGCAAGATTTACTGTTTCATGAGAAATACAGGCAAACAAACCACTCACTCTGTTTTGCCGGTAAATTTTGAGGTTTTCCAATTCAGCTTCCGGGTTATCATTACTTTGTAAGATCATTAAGGAATAACCCGATTTTCTTGCTTCTTTCTCAACAGCCGAAATAAATGAATCATAGAAACTATTGGTAACCGAAGGAATCATTACCCCAAATACTTTTGTGCTTTTGCTGCGAAGGTTTACAGCCATAGCATTGGGTTCATACTCCAATGTTTGAGCCAATTCCATTACTTTCTGTTTTGTGGCAACAGAGATATCCGGATGATTTTTAAGTGCCCTGGAAACTGTAGAGATGCTGATGTCCAGAACCTGAGCAATTTTTTTGAGTGTTGTATTTGACATGCGTTGTAAAAAGTAATTAATTTATCCCCTGCAATTATTTCCGCAATCGTTTGCGAATTATAAAGTTCAAACATAAGTTGATTTCTTGAAAAGAAATAAAAAAAACTTACTGTAAATTCACATCGATTTAACAGCCGGTTATTACAGTTTGCCTATAAAAACTTCATTAATTAAAATTTAGTGGAGGAATCTTACGGTCATATCTGCAAAAATCTGCTCAATAAACAACCCCTCAACAATTTAAAAACTACTGATTATGATCTTGATGAAACTTGCGAGAGGTATTCTCACCATGTTCAGTTTGGTTGTACTGGTGAATGTATCACTGGCACAAACAAAGACGGTTACCGGAAAAGTAACTGACTCAAAAGGCGAAGCAGTGCCTTCTGCAACGGTAACGGTAAAGGGTACCAGAACTTCAACAACAACAGCGAATGACGGAAGCTTTAGAATTAGCGTTCCTTCTGGCTCAAACACACTGGTTATTTCTTCTGTTGGTTATACCACCAAGGAAGTAGACATTTCAGGAACAGAATCTGTTTCTGTTTCACTTGAAACTTCAAATGCTGCTTTAAATGAAGTAGTAGTTACAGGTTATGGAACCAGTAGAAAAAAAGATCTTACCGGGTCAATTAGTTCAGTAAAAGCAAAAGACTTTAACCAAGGCGCTTTAGCTTCTCCTGATCAATTAATTCAAGGTAAAGTAGCTGGTGTTCAAATTACCAACAACAGTGGTGCGCCTGGTGGAGAGGTTTCTGTTAGAATTAGAGGTAATAATTCAATCAGAACAGGAAACCAGCCATTAATTGTAGTTGATGGAGTTCCTTTAGATGGTCGTTCTCCTCGTCCGGGTCTTGGTGGCTTAAGTGGTGGATTGGGTGATTTGCCTGGAGCAAACCCATTGAGCTTTATTAACTCTTCAGATATTGCCTCAATAGATGTATTAAAAGATGCATCTGCAGCGGCTATTTATGGTTCAAGAGGTGCTAACGGTGTAATTTTAGTTACAACAAAAAGAGGCCAATCAGGAGCACCAAAATTAGATGTAAACGTATCAACAGGTGTAAGCAACATATTAAAGAAATTGAAAGTTTTAGATGCTGCAACTTACAGACAAGCCTTAACAAAGTACGGTGTTACCGGAAACGATTTTGGAGCTAGTGTAGATGCTTTAGATGCAATCTTAAGAACAGGTATTTATCAGAATTATAATGTTGCTGTAAGTGGTGGAAATGAAAATGGACGTTACAGAGCTTCTTTTGGTTATTTTGACCAACAGGGAATCGTTCTGAAATCAGGATTAAAAAAATATACAACAAATCTTAGTGGAGCATATAAATTTCTTGAAAGCAAAAAGCTTGGCTTAGATGTAAATATTATTGCATCACAAACAGTTGAGCAAACTGCACCGGTTTCAAATAACTCTGGTTTTGAGGGTAGCTTAATTGGTCAGGCATTACAATGGAATCCTACTAAGCCTTTAAGAAACTCTAATGGAACTTTAAATATCAAAGACATAGGGTTTACACAAGGTAACTACAATCCATTGGCTTTATCTGAGTCGTTTGACGATCAGATCAAAGGAACAAATATTCTTGCAAGCATTTCTCCTTATTTTAAATTAACTAGTGATCTCGAATATCGTATGATGCTTAGTACAAACTATGCTACAGGTATCAGAAGAAGTCAGATTGCCAGTTGGATGAATTTGCAGGATATAGAAAACAGAGGTTTTGGTTTTTATGGAAACGGAGAATTAAGTACTCAGCAAATTACACATACCCTTAACTACAATAAAAAAATCAGCAACAATCTTTCTTTAGGAGCGGTTGCTGGTTTTGAGTACATGAAGTTTAAAAATAAGGGAATGGGGCTGCGTGCTCAGGATTTTACATCAAATTCTATTCCTTATACTAATTATTTTCAGGGAACAACGGTTTCTTCAAGAAACACCTATTCATATGCTGATCCTGATGTTGAATTGCAATCTTATTTTGCAAGAGTTAACCTGAATTTGCTTGATAAGTATTTATTAACTGCAACTTTCAGAGCAGACGGATCAAGTAAGTTTGGTGCAAATAATAAATATGGATATTTCCCGGCACTTGGTTTTGCATGGAATATCAGCAATGAATCGTTTATGCAAGACAATTCATTCATTAACAACTTGAAGCTTCGTTTAAACTGGGGTAAAACAGGAAACCAGGAATTCCCTGCAGGAGCTGCACAAGAGAGATATGTATATAGCGGCCCTCAGGCTATTAGGTTGGATAATGTTGCCAATCCTGATTTAAAGTGGGAAACTACAACTACATATGGTGCAGGTATAGATTTTACATTGTTTAATAATAAAATTTCTGGTACTGTTGATTATTTCAATAAGAACACAACAGATTTGCTGTTTAATTTTGATGCAATTCCGCCAGCACCAGCTGCAAAATACTGGATTAATTTACCAGGTAATGTAATAAACTCAGGTGTTGAAATTGCATTGAATTACAATATTTTAAATAAAAAAGACTGGTCAGTCAATTACGGAGTTAACGCTTCATTCCTTAAAAATGAATTACAGAATTATACAGGTCCAACTATTGCTACCGGCGAAATTAACGGCCAAGGCTTAACTGGTGCAAGATCTCAAAGATTAGCAAATGGATATCCTCTTTCCACTTTTTATGTTGGCAAATTCTTAGGAGTTGACAAAACAACAGGCTTAGATTTGTTTGAAGGTGGCGATGCAAATGCAAACAGATTTTATTTAGGAAGTGCAAATCCAAAACTCTTGTTAGGCATGACAGCTTCTGTTGCTTATAAAAAGCTTTCTCTTACTGCAAACTTAAATGGAGCTTTTGGTCATTATATTTATAATAATACAGTACAAGCTGCTTTAGCAATTGGAAACATTGCTAATAACAGAAATATTGCTGAATCAGTTTATAATTACCCGGTTAAAGAAAGTCCGGCTAACTCTCAACCGGTTTCAGACAGATATCTTGAAAAGGGAGATTACCTTCGCTTAGCAAATACCACTTTATCCTATAATGTTGGAAATATTGGCAAATCATTCAAGAATGTGAATATTACTTTAACCGGACAAAACTTATTTGTAATAACTAATTATTCTGGTTTTGATCCTGAGGTAAACACACCTAAAACAGTTGATGGAATTCCTTCTTTTGGTATTGAATACACACCTTACCCAACTTCAAGGAGTTTTATTTTAGGTATTAATTTTTCATTTTAATTGAAGTTTAAAAAATAAAAAACATGTATATGAAATATCTAAAAATATTATCAATCACATCGGTTTTAATCCTTGGTGCAGGCTGCACAAAGCTTGATGAAAAACTGGAAGGTTCCGTAACCTTTGCTGATGCACAAAAAAACGCAGACATTAACGGTTTGCTGAAGGCATGTTATGATTCATACAGAGGGCCTTTTCAGGATCAAACCGGCGTATTTTGTTTACAAGATATGTCAACTGATCAATGCCTAGGGCCAACCAGAGGTGGTGACTGGGATGATAACGGCGTTTGGAGAGTTTTACACACTCATAACTGGGATGCAGAAAACCAGCGTGTAAGAGATAATTACAACAACCTTTCAACTATTGTTTTTAATACAACAAACATTCAGGTATTTAACCCACCGGCTGCTGTAAAAGCAGAGGCTTTAATGCTTCGTGCTTATGCAATGTTTTATTTACTTGATTTGTTTGATCAGGTTCCATTCCGTGATGCAGGTGAAAACCTTTTACTTCCTTCAAGAGTTTTAAAGGGAACCGATGCATTAACTCAAATCATTAAAGATTTAACAGATGCAATGCCTAATTTAGGTGATGGTCCGGCTAACAAAGCAAATAAATGGGCAGCTAAAGCTTTATTGATGAAGTGTTATCTGAATAAAGGCGTTTATACTAATAGAGCAAATCCAACATTTGCATCTGCAGATATGGATCAGGTTATTTCATTAGGCAGCGAAATTGTTGCAAGTGGAAATTTTGCACTTCAAAATGTTTATTGGAATGCATTTTCACCACAGAATACCGAAAACTCAAAAGAAGTAATCTTTACTAACAAGAATACTCGTGACGAGGCTGGTAACGTACGTTGGGCATGGCACGCTAGTACCCATTATAATCAAAGACCAAGTGGCTGGAATGGATTTGCAACATTATCAAGTTTCTATAATTCATTTGATGCAACTGATCAAAGAAGAGGTGACTCAGCAAGAACTGCAGCTGGTGTTGCAGTAGGTCAAGTAACAGATCAAACTGGTTTAAGAGTTGGATTGTTAAGAGGTCAACAATACGGGCAAGGTGGCGTTCTCTTAAAAGACAGAGCTGGTAATAATCTGATCTTTACTGATAATGTAACTTCTGTTATTACAGGACAGGTAGAAACTCCCGGAATACGTATTGTAAAATATATTCCGGATATGAAGGATGATTTCTCCGATGACAGAGGTAATGCAGATAATGATTATGTATTATTACGTTATGCTGATGTGTTATTAATGTGGGCTGAAGCAAAATTCAGAAAAGGCGACAATGTTACTGCATTGGCTACAATTAACACATTACGTACAATACGTGGAGCAACTACTCTTGCAGCAGTTACTGAAGATGTTATTCTTGCAGAAAGAGGCAGAGAGTTATATTGGGAAAGCTGGAGAAGAAATGATTTAGTTCGTTTCAAGAAATTCTTAACTCCTTTTGGCCCAACTAAAACAACAACTGACGATCCTAAATATTTAATTTACCCTATTCCAACAAATGCTTTGGCGGTTAATCCAAACCTGAAGCAAAATCCTGGGTATTAATTTTATTTATAAGATTCAAAACAAAAAGGTCATTCTAAATGACCTTTTTGTTTTATATAGAATTAGTTCTCTTGTAATAATATTATTTTTACAGGCTATTTATAATAATGATCAGCTTTGAAAAAGAGGTAGTCATATTTTTTATGAAAATAATTTCTTTACTTTTTGCCTTCGTTTTTCTTATTACTTGTTGTAAAAAAAAAGAGCCGATTACATTATTTCAACTTCAGGAAAATACAGGCATTGATTTTAATAACGTTGTAATAGACCAAAAACTGGAAAACAGTTTTTTCTTCCGAAACTATTATAATGGTGGTGGTGTTGCAATAGGCGATATTAATAATGACGGACTGGCTGATATCTTCTTTACCTCCAATATGGGAGACAATAAATTGTATTTAAACAAAGGTAATTTTCAGTTTAACGATATCTCTGATAACGCAGGCCTGAAGCAGGATAGTATGTGGGGCGTAGGTGTAGTATTTGTTGATATCAATAATGACCATTGGCTTGATATTTATATCTGTAATACCGCCCATATGCAAAACGGCAACAGAAGAAACAAGCTGTACATCAACAACAAAAATCTGACTTTTACTGAAGAAGCAAAAAAATACCAATTAGATATTTCTGCATATTCAACACAGGTTTCTTTCTTTGATTATGACTTAGATGGCGATCTCGATTGTTTTATGATTAACAACAGCCCTCTGCCAATTAATAGTTTAGGACTTACAAACAGACGAAATTTACCTGATGCAAAATGGCCTGTTGCAGAATTTTTAAAAGGAGGGGGCGATCACTTATACCGTAACGATAATAATTTATTTACTGAAGTAACCCTTCAGGCAGGAATTCATGGGACACTTATGAGTTTTGGGTTGGGTGTTTCTGTAGGAGATATCAATGACGATGGATATCCCGATATTTTTGTTGCTAATGATTCTTATGAAAGAGATTATTTATATATCAATCAAAAAAACGGAACATTTAAGGATGAATTGGAAGATAGAACTGATCATATCAGCTTCTCATCTATGGGTGCTGATCTTGCCGATATAAATAACGATGGATATCCCGAGATTTTTACTACTGATATGTTACCAGGAGAAGATTACCGATTAAAAACACTGGGCGCATTTGATAACATTGATTTTTATAATAGTAAAATTAAATCAGGTCTTTATCATCAATTTATGAAAAACTGTCTTTTTTTAAATGATAAGAAAGGGCATTTTTTAGAAGTTGCAAATTACAGTGGAGTTTCAGCAACAGACTGGAGCTGGGGTGCATTATTTTTTGATGCAGATAATGACGGACTAAATGATATATATGTTTGCAACGGCATTAATCATGATGTAACGAATCTTGACTTCATGGATTTTTTTGCAGATGAAATTATACAGAAGATGGTTATATCCGGTCAAAAGGAAAATGTAGATTCTGTTTTAAAACATATTCCTGTAAACCCGGTTCCCAATAAAGCTTTTAGAAATAACGGGAACTTATCCTTTTCAGATGAAGGAAATAATTGGGGTTTTTCAACATCAACATTTTCAAATGGAGCAGCCTATGGAGATTTAGATAATGATGGGGATTTGGATTTGGTGTTGAATAATGAGAATCAGCCATCATTTGTATACCGCAATAATTCCCGTGAGCAGAATAAGAACAATTATATCGGGATCTTTTTAAAGGGGCAAGGCAAAAACAGCTATGCTGTAGGGAGTAAGATAAAAGTATACAAAGGCAAAGAGGTTTATTACCGTGAAGTAGTACCCAGCCGTGGCTTTCAATCATCCGTAGATTATAAGCAGATCATTGGTTTGGGAAGTTCTTCAACGGTAGATTCCATGATTATCATCTGGCCCAACCGGAGTTATAGTAAGTATATCAATCCGGAGTTGAATAAAGTACATGTACTGGAAGAGCCAGCAGCCGCAGGCGCAGTTTATTACCAGCCACAGCAGGAAGTAAAACCCATGCTTGAGGCATTAAGCAACAGCCTGTTTGAGAAACACAGCGAAGATGAGCATATAGATTATTATTACGAGAGAAATTTACCGGAGCTGTTATCAACCGAAGGCCCTTGCATAGGCCTTGCCGATGTCAACGGCGATGGGCAGGAAGATGTTTATATAGGCGGAGCAAAGGGCCAGACAGGTGCATTATATTTTCAAAGCGCCAATGGATTTATAAAACAAAGCAATGAGGTTTTTAAACCCTTTGCCGATTTTGAAGAGACAGCCGTTTTGTTTTTTGATGCAGATAAAGATGGCGATGCCGATTTATATCTGGGAGCAGGAGGCAACAATGTACAGCCCAACAGCCGAGAGTTACAACACCGGTTGTATAAGAACAACGGCAGAGGAGAGTTTACACTGGATGCCCGGTCGTTTCCACAGAACGATATGAACATATCGGTAGCCGTTAGTAATGATTATGATGAAGATGGGGACGAGGATTTATTTGTAGGCAGCCGGAGTGTGCCATATAGTTATGGAGTTACACCACAGAGTTATCTGTACCAGAACGATGGAAGCGGACGCTTTACTGATGTAAGCAGCACACTCCATGCGGAGCTTTCAAAGTTGGGGATGATAACCGGGGCGGTATGGGCTGATGTAACCGGTGATGGGAAGAAAGAATTGATCATTACCGGCCAGTGGATGAGTACCCGCATTTTCAGTTATAACAAAAGCAGCCATAAAATGGAGGAGTTAAGTAACACGGGTTTACAGAAGTTATATGGCTGGTGGCAAACCATAGCAGCAAGCGATGTAAATGGCGATGGCAAAACTGATTTAATAATAGGGAACATCGGGGAGAATTTTTACCTGCGTCCCACAGAGCAACAACCGGTAAAGATGTGGTTGAATGATTTTGATAACAGCGGAACGATGGATCAGTTTATCACCCGAACAGTAGAAGGGAAAGACAAGCCGGTTTTTTTAAAGCGGGAAATAACCGATCAATTTCCCGGCTTAAAGAAAGAAAATCTACGTCACAGTGATTATGCAAAGAAAACCGTGCAGGAATTGTTTGGAGCCGAGCAGATAAAAAAAGCCGGGATGAAACAATTTAACTATTGCAGCTCCATCATAGCTATTAATGAAGGAAGCGGAAAATTCCGGGTAGAGAAATTGCCGGTGATGGTACAGCTATCCAGTGTAAAAGCAATTGAAATAACTGATGTAAATGGGGATGGTAAAGCTGATCTGATACTGGGCGGAAACAAGTTTGGTTTTCCTCCACAGTTTGGCCGGTTAGACGGGAGTTACGGTCATGTACTGCTGGGTAATGGAAAAGGAGAGTACAACTGGCTGCCGGCCCGTGAATCGGGAGTAAGCCTGCGGGAACAAATTAAAGATATTAAAGTAATTAAAGGCAACAAAAGCAACTATGTACTGATAGCTCAGAACAATCAGGTGCCGGTATTGTATCAAATAAAAAAATAATCAGAAAAGAGGATCATCAATCTTATGCATTGATGTTAGAAAGAAAATTAACTATGGGGCAAAATAAAAAAATAATTACAAGAATATTTCGAAAAAGCTATCTGAGCTTTGTGATTATTTATTTTTTCTGCTCTTGTAAAACACATTCAGATACATTATTTCAAATACAAGAAAACACAGGTATCCAATTTAAAAATATTGTTACTGACAGCAAAACAGATAACAGTTTCTTATTTCGTAATTTTTATAATGGTGGCGGTGTTGCATTAGGCGATATAAATAATGACGGTCTGGCTGATGTCTTCTTTACCTCCAACATGGGAGATAATAAATTGTATTTAAATAAAGGTAATTTTCAGTTTAACGACATCTCTGATAAAGCAGGACTAAAGCAGGATAGTATGTGGAGCACAGGGGTTGTATTTGTTGATATTAATAATGACCGCTGGTTAGATATTTATGTTTGCAACTCAGGCAATATGCAAAACGGTAACAGAAAAAATAAGTTATATATCAACAACAAGAACCTCACTTTTACTGAAGCTTCAGCTCAATTTGGATTAGATCATTCAGGTTATTGTACACAAGCATCTTTTTTTGATTATGATTTAGATGGAGATCTTGATTGTCTCATTATCAACAATAGTCCCATTCCATTTGGTTCTCTTAATTATGCAGAAATGAGAGATACAGAAATTTCAAAATGGGATGTTAATGATAATTTGAAAGGTGGTGGCAATCATTTATATAAAAATGATAAAAACTATTTTAAGGAAGTTACAAAAGAAGCAGGTTTGCATACCGGATTGATAAGTTTTGGGTTAGGTGTTTCTGTTGGAGATATTAATAATGATGGGTATCCTGATATCTATGTAGGGAATGATTTTATTGAAAGGGATTATCTCTACATCAATCAAAAAAACGGAACCTTTACGGATGAGTTGGAAAAGAACATCCAAAGTATTAGCATGTCATCAATGAGCAGTGATTTGGGTGATATTAATAATGATGGTTATCCCGATATTTTTACAACTGATATGATACCGGATGATGATTATCGTTTAAAAACTACCGGCACCTTCGATAATATTGATTTATTCCTCACAAAACAGAAAGCGGGCCTCTATCATCAATATGTAAAAAACAGCCTTCAGTTAAATAATGGTAATAACAGTTTTTCTGAAATTGGTTATTACAGTGGTGTTTCAGCAACAGATTGGAGCTGGGGCGCTTTGTTTTTTGATGCAGATAATGACGGGCTAAACGATCTTTTTATTTGTAATGGAATAAACAGAGATTTAGGCGATTTGGATTTTTTAGATTTTTTTTCAAATGAGGTATATCAGAAAATGCTCGAAACAGGCAAGCGTGAAGAAATAAATGAAATATTAAAAAAGATTCCTGTAAATCCAATGCCCAACAGGATATATAAAAATAACAGCAATTTGGTTTTTACTGATATGGCAAATGTGTGGGGATTTAATCAACCAACATTTTCTAATAGTGTAGCCTATGGAGATTTAGATAATGATGGGGATTTGGATTTGGTGTTGAATAATGAGAATCAGCCATCATTTGTATACCGCAATAATTCCCGTGAGCAGAATAAGAACAATTATATCGGGATCTTTTTAAAGGGGCAAGGCAAAAACAGCTATGCTGTAGGGAGTAAGATAAAAGTATACAAAGGCAAAGAGGTTTATTACCGTGAAGTAGTACCCAGCCGTGGCTTTCAATCATCCGTAGATTATAAGCAGATCATTGGTTTGGGAAGTTCTTCAACGGTAGATTCCATGATTATCATCTGGCCCAACCGGAGTTATAGTAAGTATATCAATCCGGAGTTGAATAAAGTACATGTACTGGAAGAGCCAGCAGCCGCAGGCGCAGTTTATTACCAGCCACAGCAGGAAGTAAAACCCATGCTTGAGGCATTAAGCAACAGCCTGTTTGAGAAACACAGCGAAGATGAGCATATAGATTATTATTACGAGAGAAATTTACCGGAGCTGTTATCAACCGAAGGCCCTTGCATAGGCCTTGCCGATGTCAACGGCGATGGGCAGGAAGATGTTTATATAGGCGGAGCAAAGGGCCAGACAGGTGCATTATATTTTCAAAGCGCCAATGGATTTATAAAACAAAGCAATGAGGTTTTTAAACCCTTTGCCGATTTTGAAGAGACAGCCGTTTTGTTTTTTGATGCAGATAAAGATGGCGATGCCGATTTATATCTGGGAGCAGGAGGCAACAATGTACAGCCCAACAGCCGAGAGTTACAACACCGGTTGTATAAGAACAACGGCAGAGGAGAGTTTACACTGGATGCCCGGTCGTTTCCACAGAACGATATGAACATATCGGTAGCCGTTAGTAATGATTATGATGAAGATGGGGACGAGGATTTATTTGTAGGCAGCCGGAGTGTGCCATATAGTTATGGAGTTACACCACAGAGTTATCTGTACCAGAACGATGGAAGCGGACGCTTTACTGATGTAAGCAGCACACTCCATGCGGAGCTTTCAAAGTTGGGGATGATAACCGGGGCGGTATGGGCTGATGTAACCGGTGATGGGAAGAAAGAATTGATCATTACCGGCCAGTGGATGAGTACCCGCATTTTCAGTTATAACAAAAGCAGCCATAAAATGGAGGAGTTAAGTAACACGGGTTTACAGAAGTTATATGGCTGGTGGCAAACCATAGCAGCAAGCGATGTAAATGGCGATGGCAAAACTGATTTAATAATAGGGAACATCGGGGAGAATTTTTACCTGCGTCCCACAGAGCAACAACCGGTAAAGATGTGGTTGAATGATTTTGATAACAGCGGAACGATGGATCAGTTTATCACCCGAACAGTAGAAGGGAAAGACAAGCCGGTTTTTTTAAAGCGGGAAATAACCGATCAATTTCCCGGCTTAAAGAAAGAAAATCTACGTCACAGTGATTATGCAAAGAAAACCGTGCAGGAATTGTTTGGAGCCGAGCAGATAAAAAAAGCCGGGATGAAACAATTTAACTATTGCAGCTCCATCATAGCTATTAATGAAGGAAGCGGAAAATTCCGGGTAGAGAAATTGCCGGTGATGGTACAGCTATCCAGTGTAAAAGCAATTGAAATAACTGATGTAAATGGGGATGGTAAAGCTGATCTGATACTGGGCGGAAACAAGTTTGGTTTTCCTCCACAGTTTGGCCGGTTAGACGGGAGTTACGGTCATGTACTGCTGGGTAATGGAAAAGGAGAGTACAACTGGCTGCCGGCCCGTGAATCGGGAGTAAGCCTGCGGGAACAAATTAAAGATATTAAAGTAATTAAAGGCAACAAAAGCAACTATGTACTGATAGCTCAGAACAATCAGGTGCCGGTATTGTATCAAATAAAAAAATAATTCAATTCGGATTTTTATAATGAAAAAAAGTAGCAATTATATTTATTTCATTCATGTTTTTTCATTCATGCTTTTTTTTCTTTTTACTGCATGTAATAAAGAAAAAAAAGAAGCCGTTTTGTTTGAAGTATTGAATAGTAATAAAACCGGTCTCAATTTCAGTAACAATCTTATTTATAACAAAGAGTTTAATCTTTTTAAATACATTTATTTCTATAACGGAAGTGGAGTAGGTGCAGGTGATTTTAATAATGATGGATTTATCGATCTGTTTTTTGCATCAAACCAAAGTCAAAACAAAATTTTTCTTAATAACACGAACCTTACATTTAAAGATGTAACAAAAGAGGCAAATATTCCAAACGATGGAGGATGGTCCACAGGCGTATCTGTTGTAGATATAAATCAGGATGGCTTACTGGATATTTATGTCTGCAGAGTTGGTCATTATGAAGTTTTAAAAGGGAAAAACCAACTTCTCATTAATCAGGGTATAAACAAAAACGGCATACCAACTTTTACAGACAAAGCAAGTGAATATGGATTGGATTTTTCAGGATTTAGTACACAAGCTGCTTTTTTTGATTATGACAAGGATGGAGACCTGGATATGTTTTTATTAAATCATTCAGTACACGAAAACGGAACATTTCGTCCACGTAACGAATTTATCGGAACCTACCATCCATTATCCGGCGACAGATTTTACCGCAACGATGGGAATGTTTATACCGACGTTACACAACAAACTGGCATTAACAGCTCAGCTATTGGTTATGGTTTAGGTATTTCAATTGCAGATATTAATCTTGATGGTTACCCGGATATATATATTGGAAATGATTTTCATGAAAACGACTATCTCTACATCAATCAAAAAAACGGAACATTTAAAGAAGAAGGGGAAGGGCATCTGATGCATACCAGTCAGTTTTCAATGGGAGTAGATGTTGCAGATGTAAACAATGATGCTTACCCTGAAATTATTTCAATGGATATGCTTCCTGCAGATCCTTATATTCTAAAACGATCATTAGGAGAAGATGCATACGATATATTCCGGTTTAAAATAAAATCGGGCTATTCCTATCAATATACACGAAACAATCTGCAGTATAACAGGAAGAATGGGATGTTTAGTGAAACAGGATTGTATAGTGGAATAGCTGCAACTGACTGGAGCTGGGCACCGCTATGGATGGATTTTAATAATGATGGATTAAAGGATTTGTTTGTTTCTAATGGCATTCCCAAAAGAATGAATGATATTGATTACATCAATTTTATTTCAGATGGTGAAATACAACAAAAAATCAGAAGTAATAATATAGAAGGGAAAGACATTGCTTTGATAGATAAATTTCCTGAAATTAAACTACCCAATAAGTTTTATCTAAATTCAGGTAATTTGTTGTTTGCAGATCAGGAAAAAAATATAGAAGGAGATCTGCCCACATTTTCAAACGGATCTGTTTATGCAGATTTTGATAACGATGGAGATTTAGATTTAGTTGTTAATAACATTGATAACCCCGCCATACTTTATGAAAATAAAACATCAAAAAAACAGGATAAAAATTTTCTGAACATCCGGTTAAAAGGACCAGAGAAAAATGTGAATGCTATTGGCGCCAAGGTTTTAATCTATTGTAATCAGGAAATAAGAACATATGAGAAATTTCCGGTAAAAGGGTTCTTATCTGCTATGGAAACTCCATTGTTAATTGGTTTGGCTAACACAAAAGTTGATTCTTTATTATTGATATGGCCAGATAACAGTTATCAATCACTTTCATTAAATACCTCTGAAACTTCTGTCAATATTACTTATCAAAAAGGTCTCCCCTTATTTAATTACAGCAGATTTAATAGTGTTTATAAAACTAAAAAGGCAATTGACATTACGGAGGAAGTAAATTTCAATTATGTACACCAGGAAAATGATTTTTCAGAATTTGACAGAGAGCCTTTGATTCCCAATAAACTTTCAACCGAAGGCCCTTCATTAGCAGTTGCCGATATTAATCAGGATGGATTAGAAGATGTATTTATAGGCTCTGCAAGAGATTACAAAAGCGTAATTTTTCTTCAACAGTCTTCAGGGAAATTCATTAAATCAAACCAACCTGCTTTAGAGAGTGATAGTATTTATGAAGATACAGATGCTTGTTTTTCTGATGTAAATAATGATGGTTATGTTGATTTGGTAATTGCAAGTGGCGGTAATGAGTTTTATGGCGATGACTTTCACAATACTCCAAGAGTTTATTTAAATAACGGGAAAGCACAGTTCACCAAACTTGAAAATGCTTTTGATAAACTTTATTTAACAGCTTCGTGTATTGAGGCGGCTGATTTTAATAATGATGGATTTGCCGATATGTTTATTGGAGCCAGAGCAGTGCCTTTTGAATACGGGAAAATACCTCAGTCCTATTTATTAATGAACTTAAAAAACGGGAAATTTAAAGATGTTACCAGTACACTGGCTGCTGACTTAATGAATATTGGTTTTGTTACAAATTCATCCTGGTTTGATTTGGATAAAGATGGAGATAAAGACTTATTAATTTCTACAGAATGGAATGGCATTTTTGCTTTTATTAATAACAA
>DAIOWB010000003.1:0-37406 GCA_036758725.1 Lacibacter sp. | reverse complement strand
AGTGCTGTTGAAGGTGAAGTATATGCCTTGTCATCTTTTTTTACTGCTATTGTTTTTTGGGCAATCCTGAAATGGGAACATGAAGATACAAAAGCAGGAGATGATGATTTAAAACGCACACATGCTGAACGCTGGATCATCCTGGTGTTTTTTATGATGGGTTTAAGCATAGGTGTTCACCTTTTAAACCTGTTAACTATTCCTGCAATTGTAATGGTTTATTATTTCCGCAGGTATAAACCAACATGGACGGGAGGTATTGTTGCATTTTTAATTGGTTGTTTAATCTTAGGTGTTGTTCAAAAAGCAGTTATACAATGGAGCGTTTCCGGTGCTGGTTGGTTCGATCGCTTATTTGTAAACTCATTTAATCTTCCATTCTTCAGTGGATTTATATTCTTCTTTGTAATGCTATCTGCTTTAATCTGGTATGGTTTAAGATGGGCGCATAAAAATCATAACCGTTTTCTCCGTTTAGGTATATGGAGTTTTACATTTATGTTGATTGGTTATTCTACGTACATGACAACCATGATACGTTCCAATGCAAACCCGGGCATTGATATGAATGATGTAAACAATCCACTTTCATTGGTAAGTTATTTAAGTCGTGAACAATATGGGGATGTTCCTTTATTAAAGGGGCAAATGTTTACAGCAGAACCGGATTATGAAGAAACCGGAGACGTATATCAACGTGTAGGTGATAAATATGAAGTTGTTGGAAAAAAACGCAAAGCTGTTTTTCCTGCAGAACAAACTATGGTTTTTCCAAGAGTTTGGGATGCAAGTAATGATCAGGGGCATGCAGATTATTATGCACAATTTTTAGGTATTGCTAAAGTGCAGGATAAACAAACCGGTAAGGTTTCTTATGAAAGAGATCCGGACATGGCCGATAATTTTAAATTTTTCTTTGGCTACCAGCTTAATATTATGTACTTCCGTTATTTTATGTGGAATTTCTCTGGCAAACAAAATGATGTACAGGGTTTAGGTGAAAAAAGAAATGGAAACTGGATTAGCGGCATTTCATTATTAGATAATGCAAGATTAGGTAAACAGGAATTAATGCCTGATAGTTTAAAAAACAACAAGGCACATAATAAACTGTTTTTGCTTCCATTCATTCTCGGATTAATTGGCCTCATTTATCAAATCAATAAACATGAACGTGATGCATTAATTGTTGGGCTTTTATTTTTCTTTACCGGCTTAGCCATTGCATTATACCTTAACCAGGCAGGCCCGCAACCAAGAGAAAGAGATTATGCCTATGTAGGAAGTTTTTATGCATTTGCCATCTGGATTGGTTTAGGTTATTTACAGGTTAAAGAATGGTTTGAAAAATTAATCAAAGGATCTGCGGGTTCATACGCAGCTGCAGCAATTTGTTTTCTTGCAGTACCTGTTTTAATGGCTTCTCAGGAATGGGATGATCATGACCGCAGTAAAAAAACGATGGCACCGGATCTGGCAACTGATTATCTTGAAAGTTGTGCACCTAATGCTATTTTGTTTACAGTAGGTGATAATGATACCTATCCACTCTGGTATGCGCAGGAAATAAAAGGTATTCGTCCAGATATAAGAGTAATTAATACAAGCTTACTGGGAACGGATTGGTACATAAATCAATTACGCTATAAAATAAATGAAAGCAACCCCATTGATGTAATTTGGAATGAAGAACAAATTGCCGGGGATAAGCGGAACGTTATTTATTATATTCCTCAAACACAGGGCGATACTGCAACTGCCGATTTATATACACTGATGAAAGATCAGGCAGGAAGTGATGATCCAAACAAAATGTACCGAACTCAAAGTGGTGAATTGTTGAACTATTTCTCTATTCAAAAAGTAAAAGTTCCTGTTGATAAGAATGTGGTTGTACAAAACGGAACAGTTAATGCAAAAGACAGTGTTGTAAATGAATTGAAGTTTAATATTGCCAAAGGCTATCTCTTTAAGAATGATGCTGCAATATTAAATGTGATTGCTGCCAACAACTGGAAACGCCCAATTTATTTTACCCAACCATTACAATTAGGATTTGATGATTATTTAAGACAAGACGGATTAACCTATCGCCTCGTTCCGGTTGCCAACGTAAAAGGAACTGTGAATGTTGATTGGATGTTTAATAATGTAATGAATAAGTTTAAATATGGCGGTGCAGAAAAAAATGCAGTTTATTTTGATGAAGAAAACAGACGACATCTCATAAACATCCGTAATGCACATACTATTTTGGCCATGAACCTGATTGCAGCCGATAGAAAAGAAGATGCTAAGAAAGTATTGCAACGTTGTGATCAGTTGATGAAAGATAAAAATATGCCATATGGCATGGCCAGTCGTTATGGTAACGATCACAATGAAAAAAGTTTCTATTTTGGATTAACAGCTTTCCAGGCAGGAGATATGGAATTAGGAAAGCGAGTTATGGAACTGGTGAAAAAAGATTGTCAGCAACAAATGGCTTTTTATGAAGCAATAAATACGGATGATTCCAATTCGCCATCAGAATATGAATATCAAATGGCTAAACAATTGGCAGAAGGTGTAGATAATGCAATGAAACAATATGTAACTTCTGTTAAACCTGGTACAGATACTATGCAAACAAAAGAAGTTCCACAAACAATTATAAATAAACCAGCGGATAAATAATAATAAAAACAAAGTCAGTTAAAGCCGGTAAGATTTCAATTAATTCTTACCGGCTTTTTTTATTTATTTGATTTTGACAGATATTCACCTTCAATAGTTTGTACTACAGAAACCATATACTTCACAAATTTGTTTCCCTGTAACTCAATTTGTTTGCCCAATTTGCGGTACATGCCTATAGATGAAATACCTACATTCTGAAAATCAGTTACTGAAGAAATATCATTACTTAATACAGGTGTAATAGTTGTTCTGGCACTTGGAATATAAACCCATCCAAGCGGTACAGGAAAACCTGTGGCAATTAAAGCAGCAGCTGTGCCAATGCCCGCAGCAGAAACTATAGTGCCAATAACATTTTGCTTTGTACGTATAAATTTTACACGAACAACTTTTACCTGGCAACTGGAAGTTGATATTCCTGAATTTAAAGAAAGTTTAAAAGGATGCGATTCGGAATTATAAACATCAACAAATTTTTTCATTTTCTGAAGAATAGCCGTTTTGTATTCATATTCTTGAATAATTTTCAGATCAAGCTGAAGGTTCAGTGTGTCAATTTTTGTATTTTCTTTCAACAAATAGTTGGGGCCGCTGCAGGATGAAAGCGAAAAATTAAAAGTCAGTAATAGGAGTATATAAGCTGAAAACTTTCGCATGATCTTTGATTTATTTCAGCAAAATAAGAAATCATTACTAGAATTGAACCGTATTCAAAAAGCTTTGTTATAGATGCATAGAACATTTTCTGTATTTTCAGAATTTGAACTAACTTGAAAGAACTTATGATTGGTCATCATTTTACTAAATACGATCCTTCTCAAAACGGGAAATCAAAGTTTGAGCAATTACTCGATTTGTTTACACAGTTACTGAATTATACCAGTGGCGATGCAACAGAAGCATTAGATTGGCTCAACCAGCTTGACCGTAAATTTCAACTTACTGATGATAATTACGGTATAGGCGATTTTATTGATGAACTGAAAGAAAAAGGTTACCTGGATGAAAATAAAGTAACCGGAAAAATTTCAATTACTTCAAAAACCGAACAGACCATACGCCAAAAATCACTGGAAGAAATTTTTGGAAAACTGAAGAAATCAAAACAAGGTAATCATCAAACTCCAAAACCAGGAGCGGGTGATGATATTAATACTGATACCAGGCCTTTTCAATTTGGAGATACACTGGAACAGATTGATTTTACAAATTCAATCCGTAATGCACAAATCAACCATGGTATTGATAGTTTCCAAATGCGTGAAGACGATCTGGAAATAAGAGAAACCGATTTTAAAGCTCAAACATCAACCGTACTGATGATTGATATTTCTCATTCAATGATTTTATATGGTGAAGACAGAATTACACCCGCCAAAAAAGTAGCCATGGCTTTAAGTGAACTTATAACAACAAAATATCCTAAAGACACTTTGGATATTATTGTTTTTGGAAATGATGCCTGGCCTGTTGAAATTAAAGACCTTCCCTATTTACAAGTAGGGCCTTATCATACAAACACGGTTGCAGGGTTAGAACTTGCAATGGAAACACTACGCCGGAGAAAAAATCCAAACAAACAGATATTTATGATTACCGATGGTAAGCCAACCTGCCTCAAAATCGGGAAAAAATATTATAAAAACAGTTTTGGATTAGACAGGAAAGTGGTGAACCGTTGCATGAACCTGGCAGCACAATGTAAAAAGCTAAAAATTCCTATTACTACTTTTATGATAGCAACAGATCCTTATCTGCAACGCTTTGTACAGGAGTTTACCGAAATAAATAATGGGAAAGCTTACTTTGCTTCTTTAGATAATCTGGGAGCATTTATATTTAAGGATTTTGAAAGTGGGAAGCGAAAGACAGTTTATTAAATTGTCTGAACCTTGATTTGGGTTGATTTAAAAGATTATGCAGATGAAAAAATGATATTAGTTTAATATGAAGTGGTTATTTATAAAGACATCTAAATATGATAAAGCCGGATTACAAATACAAAGAAATAACTGAGAGCATTATTGGCGCTTCAATGAAAGTTCATTCAGCTCTAGGAAACGGATTTCAGGAAGTTATTTATCAACGTGCATTACAGATTGAAATGGAAGACTCGGGAATTAAATTCAGACGTGAATTTGAAATGCCCATCTATTATAAAGGAAAAGAAATAGGCTTGCGAAGAGTTGATTTCTTTGTAGAAGATAAAATTATGGTTGAATTAAAAGCTATTATTCAGTTAGAAAACGTACACCTTGCTCAAGCTAAAAATTATCTTGAAGCATACAATATTCAAGTTGGATTGTTAATCAACTTTGGCAGCATTAGTCTGCAATTTAAACGACTTGAAAATCAGAAGTTCATTTTAAGTAATAATCAGGTAAATCAATAAAATCTACCCAAATCATGGTTCAGACATTAGGCGAGCTTAAGAAAAGTGGCTACAAATCAAAAAGTATTAAAGAAGAAGTAAGACAAAATCTCATACGCAAACTAAATCAAAACGAAAATGTTTTTCATGGCATTTTGGGGTATGAAGATTCGGTGATTCCGGATGTGGAGCGGGCATTGCTATCACGACATAATATTTTATTTCTTGGTTTGCGTGGGCAGGCTAAAACAAGAATGGCCCGTTTAATGACAGAATTGCTTGATGAATACATCCCTGTTGTTGCAGGAAGTGAAGTAAATGATGATCCATTTCATCCTATTTCACATTATGCAAAAGATATGATTGAAAGAGTAGGAGATGCCACACAAATTGAATGGGTACATCGTTCACAACGTTACGGTGAGAAATTAGCAACACCTGATGTAAGTGTTGCAGATCTTATTGGTGATATTGATCCAATAAAAGCAGCCAATCTGAAATTAAGTTTTGCCGATGAACGGGTTATTCATTACGGCATCATTCCAAGAAGCAACCGGGGCATTTTTGTAATCAATGAAATTCCTGATTTACAGGCACGCATCCAGGTTTCTTTATTCAATATATTAGAAGAAGGTGATGTACAGATACGTGGTTTTAAACTACGGCTGCCACTTGATATTTTATTTGTGTTTACTGCAAACCCTGAAGATTATACAAACCGTGGTTCTATTGTTACTCCTTTAAAAGACAGAATAGAAAGCCAGATTCTTACTCATTATCCAAAAACAATTGATATTGGTTTAGCCATTACCGAGCAGGAAGCAAGTTTACATCCTGAACAAATAAATAAAGTTGATATCAGTGATTTATTGAAACGTTTAATTGAACAAGTTGCTTTTGAAGCAAGGGGCAGCGAATTTGTTGATAAAAAAAGCGGAGTAAGTGCAAGGTTAACCATCTCTGCATATGAAAATGCAGTGAGTACAGCCGAGTTAAGAGCTATACAAAATAAAGAAACAAAAACACAGGTTTGGTTAAGCGATTTAATTGGCATTATACCATCCATTACAGGAAAAATTGAATTGGTTTATGAAGGTGAACAGGAAGGCCCATACCAGGTTGCATTTCATTTATTAGATAAAGCTATCCGCAATCAATTCGTATTGTATTTTCCTAATCCGGAGCAATTAAAAAAGCGAAAGCCCGAAGGAGCAGCTGATAATCCCTATAAATCAATTATAAGCTGGTTTGACAAAGGCAATCAGCTTAGTTTACTCATGAATACAAAAGACGAAGAAAAAATACAGCAATTATACAGGGTAGATGGCTTACATGCTTTAGTTAAAAAATATTTTAAAGGTGCTAATGAACAACAAGCTGCATTAATGATGGAGTTTGTATTGCATGGATTAGCTGCTTATTCTATCATCAGTAAAAAAGTAGTAGAAGGAAAAATAGAGTTTAATGATTTAATGGGAAGTATTATTGATTTAAAAGCAAGTCGTGCTACAGATGATGATGATTTTGACGGAGAAGATTTTACATAAAATATAAAGCCTCATTGTTGTAAAACAATGAGGCTTTATTGAAGGTTTATGGATTATTTAAATTTATAACCAACTGAGAACCCTCCGTAAAATGGCCAGAAAACTCCTTCTTTAAATGCAATAATCGGGTTAACACTTGCCCTGAACGTAACACCACTGCCAATTGGCTGATAACGATAACCAAGAGTAAGTGTACCAAAAGTGTTGGAAATATTATTGTCAGGGTCAGCTGACTGTCCATCATAAAAAGCACGAACATAAGTTACATTGGCTCCAACTTCAAGATAATTCTTGGTTCCTTCTTTCCCAATCAGATAATTTATTCCTACCGGTAAGAAAAAAAGTCCAGTACCATCTATTGCAAATCCTCCTATACCAATACGGCCACCTATGCCTCCTTCCTTTTTTGAAAACCGGGAATCAAAGTTGAGGCCTGCTACACTTGGTCCTCCCAGCTCAGCATAGATCTGTGGGGCTTGTGCAAAGCTCATTGTAAAATATAAAAATGAAATCAATGTGGTAAAGAATAATTTTTTCATATAATCTGATTAAATTTTAATGATAATAAAACTAGGCTATTGATTTGTAAAAAGAAATTATTTATTCATCATGTTCAGGGTTATCATCTTCCAGTAAATGAATATCTACATCGTTTCCTGCAATTCCTTCAATGGAACCCCGAATGTGTGCAGCATTCAACAACACTTTTTCCAGTTGTTTTTCCCGTTGTTTCCATAATTTTTCCATAGCATCACGTTCACGTTGAATAGAAAGTTTCATACTCATAAAACCTTCTCTGATGGCTTTCCATTGTTCTCCAAACTCATTACTGGTAAGATAGCTGTAAAGCATTTTCATTTTATCACCGGCATTTTCCTGTGCAACCTGAATTTGTGCAACTTTTAAAATACTCTCTCTTAATATCTGAGTTAATACTTTTACTTCTGTAAAGTTGCAAATCCAAACACCATCTTTTTTCCCAAACCGATCAAGATCCTTAGGCATAGCCTGTGTAACTATTACAGCAACATCAGCCGATTGGCTTCGCATATCAGCTTTTAATTTTTCAATCCATTGCTCAGAAAAATCTTTGGTACGCTTGCTCTCAAAAATAATTTTACCACATTCCTGGCCAAACTGGTTACGTACAATTAAAATACAATCTGCACCCTTTACACCTTTACCTACTTCTTCAATAGTATCGTAAGGAAAAGATTGTTTTAATAAATCTTCCAGTAACAGTTCCTGTACTTCTCCTTGTAATTGCATGGAACCCTGCTCAGCTTTTCTTTTCATTTCCTCAGCCAACTTCTTTTGATCATCTCTCTGTTTTTCAAGTTCTTTAATTCTGAGTTGATATTCATTTTCCTTCTCAGCATTTTTATGCTCTTCCTGTTTTTTTATTTCTTCGGTTATGCGGTTTCGTTCATCCTGTAATTTTCGCTGCACAGAAAGTTCAAGCTCTTCTTCTTTCACTTTGAGGTCCTGCATTTTTTGAAGAAAATCAAGTTCTTTTTTTCTCGAGTCTCTTAATTTTTCTTCATTGTCTTTATTAGTTTGCTCAAGCAGTTTTAATTTATTTTCAAAATCTGATGCAATGGATTTACGTATAAATTCTTCTGTTTCCTGTTGGGTTTTCTTTTTTTCTTCCATCAACAGCAAATCGAATTTTTGTTGTTGCTGTTTTTGCCAATCAGTCATTTTAGAACGTAGTTCTCTTTGCACTTCTTCTCTTATACTGTCAGTTGGTTCAAACTCATGACCACAATTGGGGCATTTTATTTCAGTTGCCATACCTTCTCTTTTTTGCAAGTTTACGAAAGAACAGGCAGAGCTGCATAAATGGTTGTGAGCTATTTTGTATTAAAAAAGGGCATCTTAATCAGTTGCTTTCGTTCAGGAGTGCGAAACCTCCAGAATTAAAAATGCCCAAAAATTAAGTTCTTTTAACATCAAAAAAGTAATATAGCAACAGATTTAATTATCTTTGAAAATGCACTCTTTAGCTGAAGAAAAACTATTTGAAACTCTTTTTAGTCATGCCAGTATAGGCATAGTTGTAGTAAACGAATCAGCAGATATTGTACTGGTTAACCAATTTGCTCTATTACAATTTGGCTATCATTCCGTAGAAGAACTTCACGGAAAAAAAATTGAAAACCTGATTCCTGCCCGTTATCAGCATAAGCACGTACACAACCGGAACCAATATATTGATGCGCCTAAAAGCAGACCCATGGGTATTGGTCTTGATTTGTTTGCTACAAAAAAAGATGGTACAGAATTCCCGGTTGAAATAAGCCTGGGAAATTATGAAGTAGAGGGTGCTAAATATGTTGTTGCTTTTGTGAATGACATTACACTGCGTAAAGAAGCACAGAAAGCAATTATGCAATTAAATGAGCAGCTAGAGAAAAAAGTATTAGAAAGAACATATTCACTGCAAGAAACAGTAAAGAAATTAAATTTTCAAATTGCAGAAACTCAGGAGAAGGACAAAGAGCTAAGGGCAGCATTAGTAAAGGAAAAAGAATTGGGTGAATTGAAATCACGTTTTGTATCAGTGGCATCGCATGAATTCAGAACTCCGCTCAGTACCATTTTATCATCAACATACCTGATGCAGAAGTATATAACCGGAGAAGATCAGCCAAAAAGGGAAAAGCATATACAAAGAATTCTTTCTTCAGTTAATTTGCTTACTGATATTTTAAACGACTTTTTGTCTGTTGGAAAAATTGAAGAAGGAAAAATACAGGCAAGGTATTCCTGGTTTGATATCAAAAAAAGCATTTCAGAAACAATTACAGAAATGCAAAGTATTGCAAAAAAAGGCCAGGTAATTAAATATAACCATAAGGGCAATCAGGAAGTAGAACTTGACCCGGCCATGTTAAAGCACATCACCCTAAATTTACTTTCTAACGCTATCAAATTTTCACCTGAAAATTCAGAAATTCAGATTTCTACAAATGTTACTGATAAAATAATTGAATTAAGGATAAAAGACCAGGGTTTGGGTATTTCTAAAGAAGATCAGGAGCATTTGTTTGAGCGATTTTTCAGGGCTCAGAATGTGATGAATATCCAGGGTACAGGTTTAGGATTGCACATTGTTTCAAAATATGTTGAACAAATGAAGGGTGATATCCGCTGTTTCAGTGAACAGGAAATGGGGACCGAATTCTTTATTACCTTTCATATAAGTGAACCGGTTTTTTAAAAATTCAGTTGTTAAATTTGAACTGTACAAGCTATCTTGCCACATAAACGAAGCAATAAGTTCTATAAGGCAACAACAATCAACCAAAAGAAGGAATGAAAAAGATTTTATTAATTGAAGATAATGCCACCATCAGAGAGAATGCTGCAGAAATTCTGGAGCTTGCAAATTATAAAGTGGTTACTGCAGAAAACGGCAAGTTAGGTATTGAAACTGCCCTGGCAGAGTTACCTGATTTAATTGTATGTGATATTATGATGCCTGTTCTTGATGGTTATGGCGTGTTACATACTTTGCATAAAAACGAATCATTAAAAAATATTCCTTTTATTTTTCTTACTGCAAAAACCGAACGTAGTGATTTAAGGCGTGGCATGGAAATGGGGGCTGATGATTATATTACAAAACCATTTTCAGGAACAGAATTATTGAATGCCATTGAAGGCAGGTTAAAAAAAGCCGAATTGCTGAAGGATGAAATGTTATCAGGTATTGATGGATTTAATAAACTCCTTGCAGTAAGCGGATCAAAAGATGCACTTGAAACATTAACTACCGACCGTGATATTAATAAATACAAAAAAAAGCAAACCATTTATAATGAAGGCAACCGGGCTGCCAGAATGTTTTTTATTGTTAAGGGCAAAGTGAAAACTTATAAAACAAATGAAGATGGAAAAGAACTGGTTGTTGGTTTGTTTAGTGAAGGAGATTTTTTAGGCTACCTGGCATTATTGGAAGGAGGTTCTTTTAAGGAAACTGCAGAAGCCATTGAAGACAGTGAACTAGCTGTTATACCAAAAGAAGATTTTGATGAGTTAATGAATAGTAATCCAATGGTATCTCACCGGTTTATACAATTGCTTGCAAAGAATGTTACAGATATGGAGAATCAGTTACTGGGGCTTGCATATAATTCTCTTCGCAAAAAAGTTGCAGATGCGTTAATTAATTTACAAAAGAAATTTCAAAAAGGCACTGAACCATTTGCAATCAATATAAGCCGGGAAAACCTTGCAAGTATTGCAGGTACCGCTACTGAATCTTTAATACGAACATTAGGTGATTTCAGAACAGAGAAACTCATTGACATTAAGGATGGTAACATCATTGTCCTCAATGAAAAAAAGCTGGAAAATCTGATTAATTAAATACAAACTGTTTATTTTCTGTTTGCCAGCATTTTTTCCTTTATCATATTCTTTACTATTATTTGCCCATATTCATGACCCAGCATTTCTGCTGATGCGGGATCAAAAGATTCTGTTTGTGATGAATAAATTAATTGTTTTAATTGCACATCAAATAAATTGCTTTCCCAGAAATAACGGGTGCTTTCCTCATAATACCCCGGTGAATAGATCCGTTCATTCATCATGGTATAATATCTCCAGAAACCACGTTGATACATTGTATATGGAGAGTAATAAATTTTCCCAGGAACGTAATATCTTTCTTTTGATTTATCAAGTAAAACAATTGTAAGAACAACATCAAAACCACTGTTTTTTATTTTATCCAAAACATCCTGTTCGGTCATTTTTTCAAATGCTTTGGGGCCATATTCTTTTAAAGCAGAGGAAGCAAAATAACCCAGGTCGGTTAAATCAGTAACAAGATGCTGCTCCATTTTTTCCTGCATATTCCTGTCATTATCATGAATAAGACCAAGCACAAGAATTTTTTGATTTGATTTTATTTCTGCGTTGGGAGATTTCCAGGAGTGTGTAATTTTTGATGAAGAACATCCGGTAAGTACAAGTAGTAAAAAAACAAAAATCCGTTTCATACAATTTGTACTAACGGATTTTTAAAAATGTTTTTTATTCTATTAAATTGTTTCGGATAAATATTGATTAAAATCGGTTTTTAATTTGCTGAATTGTCTTTCAACTATATCAATATCTTTCTGCATTTTTTTCAATTTTTTTTGCAGCATTTTCAGAAAAGAAACATCGTTTGATTGGTGATTGCTTTGCAATAAGCTATCCAATTCATAAATATCCTGCCTGATCATGTTTACCGTATCATCTTCAGCAATAAACCTGTTTTGGAAATATTCTGCTCTTTCCAGAAAATCATGGTCTGTATCACTTTGTAATACATGTGATAAACGTGTCTTCAGGTAGTTGTTTTCCTGTTGAATAAACTGGAGGTACCGTTTCCACGTATCACTCTCATGTTTATACTGAACAAGTTTTTTATTATAAATCATGCCAATTCCTATAAAAGTTTTAATAGTCATTTTTCTTCCGCTAGTAAACAAATTTAATTTTATTAAAAACCACAGGGAAGAATAGGAGTCAGTTTTAGGGCTGATGCTTATCATTAACCCAAAAACATAACCAATGGTTTTTAACTAATGACAAAGAACTGGCTGTGCTGCTGTGTTTGAGAGCATTGGACTTATAAACGGAATGCCAAGATTTAACCCTCTTAATATCAATAGAACAGCCATGATCGAAATCATATAAGGAATTGCATTCCTCATTTTCATTCTAATCACTGGTTTAATTGTATTTCCAAACAAACCAAGTATAACCATTAATGGTAAAGTGCCTAACCCAAAACCAGCCATAAACAATACACTCAAATTCACAGTAGAAAAACTAAGAGCACTGGCTAGTGCAACATATACTACGCCACAGGGTAGAATTGAATTTGCTGTTCCCAATAGAAAATAGGAGCCAATTGTTTTTTTATTTAATTGATGCACCATCAGCTGCTGTACTGTATAATGTATTTTTTGTAACCAATGTGGTTGCCAGGTTTTTTTAAGCACATAAAACTGAATTATAAAAAACAGAATAAGTAAACCTGCAAGAATTGAAAACCATTGTTGAAAGCCTGCTATATAAAACTGATGTCCCAATAAACCTAATATTAATCCAAGGGTTGAATAACCTGCAACACGACCTGTGTTATAAAGCATTACTGCAATTTTCTTACTCTGATTGTTAAGATGCTTTACAGGGAGCGCTAATGCAATAGGGCCGCACATCCCTACACAGTGAAGGCTGCTTACAGAACCTAATATTAAACCTGCTATAAGTACTTGTAAAATCATTTAATACTAAACAGTTTTTCAGAATAATAATTTAAATTGTCTGCTTTCCAGTTTATTTTCACTTTGTAATTGGCAGGATTTAAAATCCCTGCTTCAATCACTTGTGTTCCTTCCTCATTCACCAGCAGTTTTATTCGTTGATCATTTTTATTATTATTAATGCAATAAAACCAGATTTCGCCTTCTGTATTTTTCCCTTTCATTTCTACTGGTAACTGTATAATAATTTTTCCTTTTACTTGCTCAATAGATAAATATGTACTTAATTCATTAGCTCTGTTTGTGCCATCTATAACCTGTTGATACGCCAGTTCTTCTTTGTAATAATCTTTTGTTACCAGTTGAAAATCGCTTTTGGTGCTTTTGTAAACAAGGAAAAACATAAACATTATAAAGGCTATATATACAAAAGCTAATTTGTGTCCCCAGTTAAGTGTCATGTATTTTTTAATTTAATCGTTTGAAAAAATGGGTCCAAGAAAGCTTGTTTTTATATCAGTAATTTTTTTATTGCCCTGGTATAATCCCAGTTTTACAATTGTCTTTCGCTCTGTTATTAATTTTTTTGGTAAAATCACAAAGAAAGACCCTGAGCCTTGTCCTTCACTCTGTACCATCACTTCTTTACCTGCAACCTGTATGGTTCCGCTTTTGTCTTCAATTTTTATAGTTAGTGGAATGTTGCGAATTGTTTTATTTACCACTTTAATATTATAAAGATTAGAAATGCTATCCTTTCCCATATCCTGGTATAATAAACCGGGAGTACGCATAATGGTTGCTGTAATATCTTTTCTTGTTACAAGTAATGTTGTAAGCAGCCCTGTTAATAAAATCAATAAAGCTGTGTACATTCTCATTCTTCTTGTATAGTGCAGCTTTTCTTTATTGGCAATACCTTCTTCACTTGCATAACGAACTAATCCTTTTTTAAATCCTACACTCTCCATCATATGATCACAGGCATCTATACAAGCTGTACATCCCACACATTCCATTTGAGTACCGTTCCTGATATCAATGCCAGTAGGGCAAACTTTTACGCATTGATAACAGTCTATACAATCACCTGCAGTTCTTTCTTCATTTTTATTATATTTCTTACGCTCTTCTCCTCTTTTGTAGTCATAAGCAACAATCATTGAGTTCTTATCGAGTAACACTCCCTGTAATCTTCCATATGGGCAAACTACTGTACATGCCTGTTCACGAAAAAATGCATACACTGCATAAAATACACCGGAGAAAATAAATAATGCCACTAAGGTGCCCACATTTTCGGACGGGCTTTTGATCATACTCCATAAATCTTTTACGCCAATAATATAAGCCAGAAAATAATTAGCTATTATAAAAGATAAAATATAGAAAATGATATGCTTGGCACTTACTCTAACAATTTTGTTGCCGTCCCAATCAGCTTTCGCTAGCAGTTTTTGTTTTGCCGCATCACCAACAAGGGCATATTCAACTTTACGGAAAAGCATTTCCATAAAAATGGTTTGCGGGCAAACCCATCCACAAAATAATCTGCCAAAGGCCGCAGTAAAAAGAACAATGAAAACGATAAACGTAATCATGATAATTCCAAAAATAAAAAAATCCTGCGGCCAGAAAACTTTTCCAAAAAGAATAAACTTTGCCTGTAACACATTAAACAGGAAAAGTGGTCTCCCGTTAACTGTAATAAAAGGAAGTGAAAAAAACAATACAAAAAAGAACCAGCTTACATAAGTTCTGATGTTGTAAAACTTACCTTTTGGTTTCTGAGCATAAATCCAATTTCGCTTACCTTCTGCATCTACAGTTGCAATACGGTCACGGAACGACTCTTTATTTTTATTAATTGATTCAGACATTATATATTTAATTCTTTACTACCACAGTATCTTTAATATTTGTTGTTGTTGAATCTTTTGAAGGATCAACAATTTCTTCTTTATATAAATCGCCTTGTTTTTCTTTTGCATTTGGAGGATTTGTTCCCCGTAATGTTTTTATAAAACTTGTAAGTTGGGCCATTTGCAAGGGTGAATAATCATCTTTCCAGCTCTTCATTCCTTTTTCAGGCCAGCCGTATTTAATTGTTTTAAAAATGTCTTTAACCCCGCCACCATGTATCCAGTAATCATCCGTTAAATTAGGACCCACACCACCTGCACCATTATTGGTATGGCATGCTGCACATGCTTGAATAAACAAATTTTTTCCTGCTGCTATAGCTGCCGGTTCAGTTAAAAGTTTTACTGTGTTTTCATCAATATTATTAGCAGATTTTGACAAGTAAGCTGCTTTTTGTTCATCAGCTTTTTTTATTGCAATTTCATATTCACCTTTACTTAATGGTGCGGTTTCTGCAACATGATAACGCCATAAATAAATTACTCCAAAAAGAATGGTAACATAAAATCCATACAACCACCATGGTGGTAATTTGTTGTCTAATTCACGTATGCCATCATAATTATGTCCCAGATCAATAGCTGCTTCCTGCTCAACAGGGCGGAATTTATTTAATTTGTCCCACCATACTTTTGTATCAACCTTTTTTTCCTTAACAACTGATTGCAATGCAACAGCTTCTTTTTCTTTACTTAAAAAACGTTTAACAAACCAGGCCATTACTATAATAACTATGAGTTCTATTGCAATAACCGCCAGTAACATAAAAAAGGTAACGGTAGTTAAACCACCAATAGAAGTAACTGTTTCAGTAGCTGCAGCTGTTTGGGCTTGTGTAAAAAACGGGGTAAGTAATAAAAGCGTTGCTATTGTTTTTGTAGTAGTGCCGGCATTGTTTTTTTCTTTTTCTAAAAACCAATTGGCTGTTCCAAGCAATACATTCGCTAAGAGAGCAATTACCAGTAATAAAACAAAAATAATGGCAATCATACTTATGGCCAGTGGATTACCCCAAACAGATTCTTTAGGACCAGCAGACTGTTGAGCCTGTACTGTAAATGCGGGCAAAAGCAACAACAGCAGAAAAAATCCGGTTTTATTTCTTTTAATTATTGTTGATATTAATTTTTGCATGTTATACGTTTTAATAAATTAATCAAGTGGAATGCGGCTTATTTTATTCATTTCGTCTTTGTCTGAACGAAGAACCCAAACCAGCATCACACAAAAAAAAGTAAAGAAGATAAATAATGAAGCAAGTCCGTAAATGGATATGTTACTTATTTTTTCCAGGTAATTGATAAATTTCATTGTAAGTAATTTTTGCTTATTAATTTATTTTTGAGCTGTTTGTGTTTTGCTTTCTGCTTTAATATCTTTTCCAAGCCTTTGCAGATAAGCAATCAATGCAACAATTTCAGCATCTTTTGGTGTTTCAATTTTATCAATCTTTAAATTGATGCGGATGCCTGTTGCCTGTAACATTAAATCTTCATTAGCAATTTTATCAAAGCCTTTAGGATAAGGAACTCCTAATGTTTGCATGGCTCTTATTTTTGCTCCGGTTAATGCAGTATCAATTTTATCTTCAAGCAACCATGGATAACGAGGCATAATAGAACCGGGCGACATAAGCGTTGGCTCCATCATATGGTTGTAGTGCCAGCTATCAGGATATTTTCCACCTTCTCTTGCCAAATCGGGTCCTGTACGTTTACTTCCCCACTGGAAAGGATGATCATAAACAAATTCACCGGCTTTGCTGTACTCGCCATAACGGGCAACTTCATCTCTGAAAGGCCTGATCATTTGTGAGTGACAGGTATAACATCCTTCTCTTACATAAATATCTCTTCCATGTAATTCTAACGGTGTATATGGTTTTACACTTGTAATTGTAGGAATGTTTGATTTGATTAAGAATGTTGGAATTAATTCTATTAAGCCACCTAATGCAACAAGAATTAAACTAAACACCAGCATCAGTGCAGGTTTTCTTTCAATCCATCTGTGCCAGTATTCTTTTGCATGTGAAGCAGTTTTTTCAAGTGGTGCTGCTTCTGCCTCTTCATTAGCAATAAAAGAACCTTGCTTTACAGTTTTAATCAGATTATAAACCATCATGAATGCACCTATTAAATAGATAGTTCCACCAATACTTCTTGTGATATACATAGGAATAATAGCAGTTACTGTTTCAAGAAACTGAAACTTGAGTTGTCCTTCTTCAGTAAATTGTTTCCACATATCTGCTTGTGCAAAACCAGCCCAGTAAAGCGGTATAGCATAAATCACAATACCAATAGTTCCCAGCCAGAAGTGATTGGTTGCTAATTTTTTTGAATAGAGTGTGGTGTTCCACATTTTTGGTATGAGATAATAGAGAATACCAAATGCCATAAATCCATTCCAACCTAAGCCGCCAATGTGTACGTGTCCTACAATCCAATCAGTATAATGTGCAATGGCATTTACAGATTTTAAACTTAATAATGGCCCTTCAAACGTACTCATACCATAACAGGTAATTGCTACTACAAAGAATTTAAGTACCGGTTCTTCACGTACTTTATCCCATGCACCACGTAAAGTAAATAAACCATTGAGCATACCTCCCCAGCTTGGGAAAATCAACATTAAACTAAATACAGTACCAAGTGATTGAGCCCAGTCTGGCAGTGCAGTATAGAGCAAATGGTGAGGACCTGCCCAGATGTATAAAAAAATTAACGCCCAGAAGTGAATAATAGATAACCGATATGAATACACAGGACGGTTAGCTGCTTTTGGCAGGAAATAATACATCAACCCTAAAATGGGTGTGGTTAAAAAGAAAGCAACTGCATTATGCCCATACCACCACTGTACAAGAGCATCCTGTACGCCTGCATAAAAACTATAGCTTTTAAAATAAGAAAAAGGAATTTCAAATGAATTTACAATATGTAACATGGCAACAGTTACCCATGTTGCTATATAAAACCAGATAGCAACATACAAGTGGCTTTCTCTTCTTTTAAAGATGGTGCCAAACATGTTAATACCAAAAACAACCCAGATGAGTGTAATTAAAATATCAATAGGCCATTCAAGCTCTGCATATTCTTTACCAGTTGTAAATCCAAAGAATAAAGAAACTGCAGCAAGCACAATGATTAACTGCCAACCCCAGAAATGGATCCAGCTGAGTTTGTCATTAAACATGCGTGCTTTACAAAGTCTTTGTAAAGAATAATAAATACCCATGAACATACTGTTGCCTACAAAAGCAAAAATGACCGCATTAGTATGGATGGGTCTTAAGCGGCCAAATGTAGTTCCGGGATAATCAAGTGAAATAGCAGGAAAATAGAATTGGATGGCCACCCAAAGGCCAACAATCATACCTACTAGTCCCCAAAGTGCAGTAGCAGCGGCAAAATATTTTACAATTTTGTTGTCGTAACTGAATTTGTCAAGTTGCATTCTTTTTGGTTTATGGTTGAGAAGAAAATTTTATTAAAGTGGATCTTTTGTTTGTTTGGGTACCGGCTTGGTATCATCAAACAACATCCTCATAGGAGGTGAAATTTCATCATCATACTGCCCGGTTTTTACGCTCCATAAGAAAGCAACCAGGAAGAGTGCAGCTACACTGATGCTGGCTAAAAGTAAAATGATGATGACACTCATAAGCTGGTTGATTTTCGCTGTAAAAATATCGGCAGGCCCCATAAAAATAGCTGACAAGCATCATACCTGTTTTTGACAGGAATCAATGTTTGTTATAGATGTAAACAGAGGGCCTTTATACTTATTTCAATTTTAAAAATTTTGAAACCAAGCTACTGCTGCCAAATGTGATTAAAATGATACTGATAGAACTGGCTGGCATAAGAATGGCGGCTACCAAAGGCGACAAAACACCCTGTACTGCAAAATATAATCCTATCACATTGTAAAGAATAGATAGAATAAAGCTGGCCATTACTATTTGTTTATTGGCTTTAGCCATACGTATAAATTTACGAAGCTGCGTTAGTGCCGATACTTCAGCAATTGCATCGCTGGCAGGGGTGAAATTATTTGTATTTTCTGTTACTGCTATTCCAATATTACTTTGCCGCAGTGCGCCTGCATCATTTAATCCATCACCAATCATCATAACTACATTCCCGTTTTGCTGTAAAGTTTTGATATAATTCATTTTATCAACAGGTTGCTGGTTAAAGAGGAGAGTGGCATTTTTGCCAATGGCATTTTCAAGATTTAATTTTTCAGCTTCATTATCACCAGAAAGAATGGAAATGCTGTATTGGGTTTTTAATTTTTTGAGCAAAGGGAAAATTTCATTGCGGTAATGATTTTTGATTTTAAAATATCCTTTCTGTTTTCCGTTCACTGCAACATAAACAGAACTGATAGCTTCCGGCGCTGTTCCCCCAACAATAAAATTGTGCGATCCCATTTTAATACGATTGCTATTTACCATTCCCATTATTCCTTTGCCCGGAATTTCTATGATATCTTCCATATACAGGTTTGCAGGGTTGCCGGCTTGTTTAGCAATCAGTTTACTTAATGGGTGATTGCTTTGTGATGCCAGCGCTGCAATGCAATTCATCTCATCTGCAGATAATTTTTCGCCAATGAAATCAAGATCCTGATCCTGTGTGCTGGTGAGTGTTCCTGTTTTATCAAATACAATATGATTGATGGCTGCCATATCTTCAATGGCCTGTGCATTTCTCAGAAACAATTTATTTCTTGAAAAAATACGCAGGATATTTCCATTGGTAAAACTATTAGAAAGTAATAATGCACAGGGACAAGCAACAATTAAAACCGTTGTTAACACATTCCATGCTTTTGCAGGTTCATGAAAAAACCAATAGGCAGCAGCGCTGAAAGAAATCATAAATACAATAAGTGTAAAATATTTTCCGAGTGCATGAACAAAGGATTTTCTTTGCGGTGATTCCTGCGCATCTTTATTCCATAGCTTGGTTAAATAACTTTGAGAAACTTCTTTCATTACGAGTAACTCAATGGCTCCGCCTTTTTGTTTTCCTCCGGCATAAATCAACTCGCCCATTTCTTTTTGTACAGGAATAGATTCACCGGTTACAAAACTGTAATCAATCAATGCTTTGCCTCTTGTTAACAACCCATCGGCCGGTATTAATTCTTCATGATGAATACGAATGGTATTGCCAACTTTTACATCAGGTACAGGTGTGGGAATTTCTTTTTCATCTTTTACAACTGAAATAGCAATAGGGAAGTAGGAAGTATAATCTCTGTCGAACGATAATTGCTGGTATGTTTTTTCCTGTAAAATTCTGCCAATGAGCATAAAGAAAACGATTCCACTCATGGAGTCGAAATAACCACCTCCTGTTTGGCTCAGTACTTCATACATACTTCTTCCAAATGTTACAATAATGGCAAGAGCAATAGGGGCATCAATATTTAAAAATTTATTTCTGATGCCAGCCCATGCATTTTTATAAAAAGGAATAGAGCTGTAAAGTAATACAGGTAAGGCAAGCAGCAGGTTCAGGTATCTGAAAACTGTTTGAATGCTTTTTTCTCCAGCTTCAAGCCCCAGGTATTCAGGAAAACTCATGAGCATGATATTGGAAAAACAAAAACCGGCCACACCCAATTTATAAATTAAACTTCGGCTGATTTGTGGTTTTGCTTCATTTAAATTTTGAAGGCTGATGTAGGGTTCATATCCAACTTCAGTAAGTAATTCTGCAATTTTTCTTAAAGAAACATGTGAGTGATTAAAGATGATGGTAACTTCTTTTTTTGGAAAGTTTACACGGGAACTGATAACCGGAGCTTCCAGTTTATGCAGGTTTTCCAATAACCATAAACAGGAACTGCAATGCATGTGAGGTGTATAAAACGTAACATGCGTTTCGGTTTGGTTTTGAAATGAAATCAGTTTTTGTTGAATAGATAAATCTTCAAGAAAAGCAAATTTATCTTTCCTTATTGTTGTGCGTTGGTTTACGCCCGGTGTTTGGTTAAAAGAGTAATATTCACACAAATCGCTCTGCTTCAGAATCTGATACACGGTTTTACAACCATGACAGCAAAAATGTTTCTCATTAAAGAGTATATCATTAGTAACACATGCCTCACCACAATGATAACAGGCGGTTGTTTGGTTGGTTTCTATCTTCATTTTTCTATATATACCGGCAAAATAGGAAGCTTACTTTTTCTTCTTGCTGATGAAAATCAGCAATTGAATTGATTGCAATTGTGGCTGAAATAAAAAAAGCCCTGCCGCAAATCATTTGCAACAGGGCGTAGGTACAGCCCTACCTATAGGCAGGACTATTTCACAGCGATGTGTTTGCTCGCTGCCAGCTTCTTAACTTCCTCTTTTTTAGGAAGCATTAATTTCAGCAGGCCATCTTCATATTTGGCTTCAATTTTATCCATGTACACTTCTTCTGGGATTGTGAAACTGCGGCTGAAAGAAGAATAATTGTACTCTTTACGGTTGAATTTTTTTTCTTCTTTCTTTTCTTCTTTTTCACAGCTGATAGTGAGCATGTTTCCATCTACATCAATATTGAAGTCGTCTTTTTTCATTCCGGGAACTGCTAATGATACTGTGAAATTATCTTTATGTTCTTCAATATTAACTGCAGGTACAGTTAACATATTTCCAAAAAGTGATTTTTCAGTGTCAAACCATTCGTTCCAGGGTTTGAAAAAATCTTCAAATAAAGTTGGAGTTCTGCCTCCGTTTCTGATTAATGCATTTACTGACATAGTAACCTCCTGATTTAATTTTATTTAAAATGTATGCCGATACAGATTAAAACATTCAGAGAGTTTTCTTTTTGGGGAAGCTGATTTTTCTAAGCTTGATCATCTTTTGCTTTTCAACCATTCTTCTGCATGTTCTACAGCAGTCTTAGTAAATTTTGCAGCAAGTATGCTTAAGGTTTCTGCCAGTATATCGGGGTTTTTTTCGTTGATATCTGCTTTCAATGCACTTAAAATAACCTGACCGGCAACATTCTTTGGTTTAAAACTTTCTTTTAAATCACGCCAATCATATGAAATTGCTTTCTCAAGTTCTTTTTGCCTTAACTGCAATTTCTTTTTTTGAGCTTTTAACTGACTCATGTTTTTAATCTTCTTCATCTTCCTCCTCATCTTTAAATAGTTGCTGTAAAATTGAATTCATTATAGGCAACCGTAATAAACGCTCTCTTGTAAACCATGTAACGATGCCGATCAGGAGGTAAATTCCGCTAACAATCAAAAAACCCAGATAATATTCGCCTGTTAATTTTGCAAATACAAATGCCAAAGCCACGCTGGCAAATAAAACAAATAAAACAAAGACAGTACATGCAACCAATGCTGCCAGGATGTTTGCGGCCAGCTTTGAGCTTTTTTCTGCAGCGCTTAGTTTTACAGTTGAAATTCTGTTATTAAAATACTCTTTTACATGTGCTGCCAGCTCTTCGGCTTTGGCAAATGATTGTTCCATACTTGCAGAAATTTAAACATCATACAAACTCTTCAACTTTTTCTTTCATCTTGTCTGCTTTCTCCGTTAAGTTTGTTTTGATGCGGTTGATTTTTACCAGGTTTTCGTCAATTTTTTTCTTAAAAGTATCAGTCATTTTCTTTCCGCCGTCAACAATTTTTTTTCTTGTTTCTATCCCTTTATCAGGTGCAAATAAAATGCCTAATACACCGCCAACAATAGTTCCTGCTGCTGCTGCAATAGCAATTTTTCCAAGATTGTTCATAATAAAATTTTTAAAGATGATCAATTGCTTCTACTTCAGTAAGATACTTTTTTGATATTTAAAAAACCAATGACTTTTCTCAAAGATGCATATGATATTCATCAGCATGTTCAGTTTCATAACGTCCGGTTTTTTCATCAATCAGTATTCTGAAGATAACAGGTTTTACACTTAACAAAGATTCAGGATGTTCACGGTTTTCATTCAGTTCGGGAGTGTGTGCAGTTTTGCTGATTTTTAATTTCAACGTTTTATTTACAAATAATTTCATTGCCTCGTAGCGTTCTCTTTCACTGGTAATTTCGTGGTAAGTACCCCACACAATTACACTCTTCCAGTTTGTTTGGTTTGTTATTTCATCTACTTCAAAACAAACGGCATTGTTTTTACGCATCATTTTTATTTTCAAGCCTTCTACTGAATGTGCAATAATACATTTACCATCGTAAATGTAATTGATGGGAATAACATAAGTTTTAACCCCATCATTACACCCCAGTCGCCCTAAAATGTTGCGGCTTAAAACTTCATCAATTTCTTCAGTTAATAATGAACCAAGCATAACTTTTTCTTACTACTTGTTAATTTAAAACTGCACTCTTAAAATTACTTCAATTATTTCTAAAATCCCAGTTAAAAAATCAAACAGAATTATGACAGAAGTCATGTTAATCTGGCTTGAAAATTGGGTACCTTTAATACAATCCACCATTTTTTATTGTTCACTTTTAAATAACCTGTTATGATTGGTACATTAACTGATTTGCAAATGAATCATTTGCTCGCCAGCCAGGTAAGAGGCCGCATTGCCTGCACAAACGGCAAACGCAGTTTCATTCTGCCATTTACCTACATTTTTGACGGGAATTATCTATATGGTGAACTACACGATAAAAGAAAGATGGAGTTATTACGAAAAAATCCGGGAGTATGTTTTGAAATTGATTTAATGCATGGCTTAACTAACTGGCAGGAAGTAATTATTGAGGGTAAAATTGAACAACTGAGTGGAGAAGACGAATATAAAGCAAGAGAATTTTTATCAGAACATATTTATCCATTTGCTATTGATCGAAACTCGTTTAAATCAAAATCGGCCACAGGTACTTTAAATAAACGGGCAACAAAGCCCATTTTATGCAGAATAAAAATTGAAAAAAAATCGGGTTGCTTTGAAAGGGAATTTGTTTAAATTGGTTGCATGTCATCAGGCCAGATTGTTTCTTCTGCTTATTCACTACATAACAAAGTAAGATTAATCAGAGGCGGATCTTCTTATTTTAATGAATTGCTGCTCATGATTAAAGCAGCAAAAAAAAGCATACACCTTCAAACGTACATTTTTGACGAAGATGAAACCGGTATGCGGGTTGCAAATGAATTAATTGCAGCCGCAGGCAGAGGCGTAAAGGTTTATTTGCTGGTTGACGGGTATGCATCACAAAATCTTTCTGACGGGTTTGTTACGAATTTAAAAACGGGAGGAATTGTTTTCCGTTGGTTTGAACCTGTTTTCCATAGTAAGCATTTTTATATTGGCAGAAGACTTCATCATAAAATATTGGTTATTGATGCACAACAAAGCCTTGTTGCCGGCATGAATATCAGTAACCGTTATAATGATATGCCCGGCCAAAAAGCATGGTTAGATTGGGGAATACTTTGTGAGGGTGAAGTGAGTGCAGAGCTTAATAATTTATGTATTAAAATCTGGAACAGATCTGGTTGGGGCAAGAAAAAAAATCAAGTTTTGAATGATGATGCAATTGTGAAGTTTAAAGAAAATGAATGCCTCGTTCGTGTTAGAAGAAATGATTGGGTAAGAGGGAAAAACCAGATAAGTCGTACTTATCTTGAAATGTTTAAAAAAGCCCAGACGAATATCACTGTAATGTCGAGTTATTTAGTGCCGGGTCGTGCTTTCAGAAAGAATATGATGCTTGCAGCAAAACGTGCTGTTAAAATAAAAGTAATTGTTACAGGCATCAGCGATGTTGCTCTTGTAAAGCATGCAGAACGTTATTTATACCGGTTTTTATTAAAAAACAATATTGAGCTTTATGAATATCAACCCAATGTTTTGCATGGGAAAATCAGTACCTACGATTCTAAATTTGTAACCATCGGATCTTATAATGTAAATAACCTCAGCGCTTATTTAAGTGTTGAGCTGAATCTTGATGTTTTAAATGAACCATTTGCCAGGGAAGTTGAAACAACTCTTGAAAAAATTATTGAAGAAGATTGTATAAAAATTACTGAAAAGGAATTTGAGCGTCATAACAGTTTTATAAAACGAATTTGGCAAAAAATCTGCTTTGAAACTTTACGCATCATCTTTTTTGTTTTTACATTTTATCTTAAGCAACGGCGTTAATTTCCTTTAATCCGTTTTAACAAATAAACGGCTGCATTTAAATCCCAACCAGCAAACCTTCCTCTTTGAACTACCATGCTATTTTCATCCGGATGTTGAAGAAAATAATGAAAAACAAATTGTTCTTTTGGTTTTTGCCAACCCAGTATTTGGCCAAAACGCAAATCATTAAATACAAGTGTATCATTCCATTTTTCAACAGTATAAAATTGCTGTGAAAACCGGATTAACCGTTGCAGATCTTCATGATCTTTTAATGAATTCAACAAAGAATCATTACGTGGAAAATATTGAAAATCCATCGTTGGTTTTGAATCAAAAACTGAACGGAAACCAACATGATATCCTGAATCGTTACCTGCAACAACAAACCATAACCAGTTGTTGAGCGGGGCGGGTGTGGTAAAATATCTTTGCTGTGAAATATTTTGTTTTGCAAATATCTCTTTCACAGTATGGTCAATTACATATTTATTATAACTGCAATAAACGAGGTAAAGAACAGGAAGAAAGAGCCCGAATTTCCACCAGAATTTCCGTTTGGGATGATATGCATTTAATAAAATCAGCATTAGTAATGCAACTCCGGGCCATATGGAGAAAAAAGGGTCAGCAACATAAATGGTATTAAACGAAAAGCGTTGATGACTGAAAGGCTCAAACCAGGCAACTCCATAATTATTAAAGCCATCAATAAAAATGTGCGGCAATACTGCTGCTGCAAAAAATAAAAACCATTTTTTATAACTGATGTTGTGTGGCCGGTGAATGCGTTCAGCAAGTAAAGCAAAAACGGGTATAATAATGATGGAGAAAATGATGGAATGTGTAAAGCCCCTGTGTGCCAACAGGTTTTCAGATGTGTTCATCCAGAATGAAGCAATAAAATCTATGTCGGGTATGCTTTGTGCTAAAGCTCCCCATATCATTGCTTTTTTACCAAAGCCTTTTTCAAAAAATGCTTCCCCAATACAAGCGCCAATTGCAATGTGTGTAAGTGAATCCATACACTATAAAGATAGAGCTACTCAAATAGTTTTGCAATTATTCCTGTAAAAGTAAAAACATAGATAAGAATTATAAGATTTGCAATGCTGCCAAACTTTGCATCGGTCCAAAACATGAAAATGAGAAGTTGTGATAATGCCAAGGCCGGTACACAAATCATCCACCAGCTGTTTTTCTGCAGAAGTAATAAAATGGCACTAATTAAAAACAATAGTGCTGTCAGCAACCAAAGCACCCCCAGCGGTTTAGAAATCTCTTTTGTTAGTTGTGTAATGTTACCATATTGAAAGGCTTTTGCAAAACCCATGAAGTGAATAAGGCCATGAATGATGATGATAAACGAAATGATTAACCGAAACATAAATCAATATTTATTTCTTTTAGTAAGTTCTTCTTTAATAGTTTCAGGTATACTATGGCAACCACAATGCTTAGTATGATGTACATGCCATTTAATCCGTACCTCCATGTTTGCATGTTTTGGCATAGGAGGTTTCAGGTGCCATTCTTTATTTAACTTTTGTGGCATGCCAGCTATTTTTGCAGTTTTTTATTAGCAGGGATGGTATCAATTCCAAATAACATATACAGCGGACATATACCAATTAAGCCTGTTACAGCAAACAAAGTGGCAAGTGCCAGGATTATATTTCCCATTGTTCCTGATACGATTTGTTGAAAATAAAGTAACCCCAAAAGTCCTGCAAGAAAAAGTCTTATGAATCTGTCAGTATACCCCATATTCCTTTTCATGATTAAAGATTTATGTTATGAAATACTGTTAAATAAAATTTCTTTCAATTTAAATCATTCAACTTCATTAAGAAGGCTAACTAATGCTGCTATAAACTTAAAGAGGAAACAGAGGAATTTCAATGATGCCGATGTCGTTTAGCTGTGATTTTAGTCACTAAAAACAAAGAGGGCCGGTAACCAACCCGCCCTCTGAAACAATAACCAACCAAAAATATTTATGTGTGTGCTATGAATATTGGTAACCGATGATCTGCCAGAATATCATCAATAAAACTTTTTTTGAACAGAGTTGAAATCATAGACCTTCCGTATGCGCCACAAACCAAAATAATTCCTTCTTTGTTTTCAACCCAATTGTTGAAGTATTTTGATGGCTCCATATCCAGTTTTAAAAAAGTTAAATCTGAATAATGTCTTGCCGCTAACTCTTCAATGTTTGATTGTTTAGGGAATTCAATTTTTTCATCCTTATTTACGTATACTAAAAGCGTTGGTTTTGAAACGAATTCAGGAAACAAATAAGCAAATTGTTTTATGGCATATACTGATGATTCTGAACCATCGTAACTCAAAATAGTCGTTTGAGGAAACTTAAAGTTTTCTGGCACCACTATTACCGGGCACTCCGCACCATGTATTAAATCCTGTAAATATTCGTTTGAGCTTTTTCCAAGGTTTTCATAAAAAACTTCACTGCCAATTATAAGCAAATCTGCAAAGCGGGTTTCTTTTTTTAATTCAGGTAGTGCAAAATCATTAGTGTCTTCATGTACACGGTATTCAATGCCATTTTTTTGACAAAGGGTTTCAAATTTTGAAATGCTTTCACGTATAACTTCAGTATCATTTGTTTCTGCTAACGGAATAAACATGGGCCCACTCATTGCATCAGCATAAGACCACAAATTGGCTGCTTGTGCCTGAGGTAAAAATGCACCTGTAACTAATACAGGTTGTATTTCATTTAATTGTCTGGCAAAATCAAATGCACCAGTTGAAAAATGCGTACCATCAAAGGCAAGAAGTAACTTTTTCATTTGATTACATTTTTTTATGATTGAAATTCATTTGCTATTCAAATTCTCATAGCCAGATTCCTGCAAATACATAACTTTTAACGCTATAAAGGTCTTCTCATCTGAAGAATTAAAAAATGACAGGTAACAGAGTAGCTGCTGATGAAAGTCAGTGAAAAAAAGGTCGAAAAGCCGGGATTAGTTCAAATTAGTTTTTAACCGGGCTATTTCAATTTCACCTTCATTTAATCGTTTCTCAGGTGGTATGTATTTTAAACCAAGCTCCGTATACATTTCCAATTCAGTTTGCCCCGCTAACCGTTTATTCAACTCATTAAACAAACCGTATTCGTTTATTTTGTAACCCATTTCTTTAGCTATAGTTCTCAGTTTTACATTATGCTCTTTTGAGCCTGTGAAATAAAGCATGGCCGAACCGAACTCATCATCATGAACTACCCGGATATCAACCTGTATTTTATTTTCTTTCAGCAAAATGCTTGCTTTTGTTCTGCCGGCGGCTATCACAGTTTCTACAAACGGCATAGCAATTATTTTTTGAATGATTTTTTTCCAGTTCTTTTCATCGGCAGTAATTATTATATCAATATCGCCTATGGTTTCTTTTTTCCTTCTGAGGCTGCCAGCCAGTTCTGCCTGATGTATAAAAGGAATTTGTTTGATTTGCGTTAAAACCTGGTTGCCGATTTTTTCAGCATCTTTCAGTAATATTCTTTTCTGTGTGTCTTTACTCAGTTTAAGGCTGCGTTTTATATTTTCAATTTTTACAGCTCCAAAGCCTTTTATGCCATTGAGTTTGTTTTCATTCAAAGCTTTTTCCAGTTCATTACGGTTGCTGATGTTCAGATTTTCATGGAGAGTTTTAAGCGTTGCAGGACCCATGCCTTTAATATTCATTAATTCGAGCAGTTCATAGGGTACTTGTTTTTTTAATTTTTCAAATGTTTTAATTTTTCCTGTTTGCAAAAACTCAATAATCTTTTGAGCTATGCTTTCGCCTATACCACCCAATTCATCCAGCGTTTGTACATCTTTAGCATATAATGCAATATCCTCCTTCATATTATATAAAATCTTTGCAACATTTTCATAGGCAATAGAACGAAAACGTTCTGATGGGCCTAAGTAACGGTAACAATCTGCCATGCTATGAAAGATGGATGATAATTTTTTATTGCTTTGGGGATGATTCATATGAAAGTAAGGAGCCTTTGTTTAAAGGAAAAGTTTTGGTGAGAGCTGAAATTTAAGCAGCTTTTTTATCCATAATTTTTTTTAAATAAGAAATAGCTTCTTCATCGCTTACTTGTTTAAAATTTTCATAAAAAGCACCTACTCCGTAAAACTCTTCAGGTACAAGTACCGCAATCATTTCGTCAACAAGAACAGATAACTTTTCATAGGCGCTTGAGGAAGACACAGGAACTGCAATAACTATTTTAGCCGGGTTTGCTTTTCGTAACACATTTACTGTAGCCTGTAGTGTATTACCCGTAGCAATGCCATCATCAACGATTATAACTGTTTTACCTTTAAGATCTGCAGATACTTTGTTCCCCATAAATTCTTTTTGCATTTGTCTGAGCCTGCTTTGTACACGTTCCACTTCTGTTTTTATATATTCGTCTGTTACATCTTCATGCGGAACAATAAAATAATCTGTTAAGCTTGCAGCACCTATAGCATATTCTTTATTAAATGGGTGGCCAATTTTTTTTGTTAATACCACTTCCAGTGGCCAATGTAATTCTTTAGCTACAACATATGCAACCGGTATACCACCTCTTGGAACGGCCAATACAATACCATAATCATTTTTGTATTTTCTCAAATGTTCTGTTAATGCCAATCCAGCTTCTAGTCTGTCTTTAAAATACATTGATTCGGATTTAATTGTTATCCGGCTTTTACATGTTGTAAATAATTCCTGAACCATTTAGCAGCAAGCTTGGCCACAATCTCCATTTTGCCTGGTTCTTCAAACAGGTGAGTTGCGCCTTCAACTATTTCTATTTTCTTTGCAGATGTTAATTGATTATACGCCTGCATGTTGAGTTGCAAAACATCAGAATCTCTGCTGCCAACAATGAGTAAAACAGGTATTTTAATTTTGTGTAATTCTTCCATGGCAAGGTCTGGTCTTCCTCCTCTAGAAACCACCGTTGTAATTTGAGGCAAAATGGTTGCTGCTTTTAAAGCCGAAGCAGCACCTGTGCTTGCTCCAAAAAATCCGAATGTGCAATCTTTTGTTGCTGGAAATTGTTCCAGCCAGGTTGTGGCATTGCAAAGCCGTTGGGTAAGCAGGTTTATATTAAACCGGTTTTGATAAAGCTTATCTTCTTCTTCTGTTAAAAGATCAAAAAGCAAAGTGCCGATATTATTTTGATGCAGATGGCTGGCAACCATTCTGTTTCTTGAACTAAACCTGCTGCTCCCGCTTCCGTGAGAAAAAATTACAACCGATTCTGCACTTAACGGAATAATTAATTCGCCCTCCAGTTTTGCTTTCCCGGAAGGGATTTGTACTTCATTATAAAACCTGAAATCCAAACCCATATCGTTGTCAGGGTATTACAATTGGAGATTTTGCCTTGGGATTAACTTCAAATTTTGCCAATTGAGATAACCGATCATCTATTTGCTTTTCGTTTACTTCGGCTTCATGGAAAATGCCGGCAGCTTTTTCTAATTCCAGTGTTTTTGCAAAAGCAGCTGCAGTACCATACAGGTAAATTTTATAATGATTTATTTCCTGAATACCAGCAAGCAAACAAACATCTTTTACCTCAACATCGGTACACATGTCCAGTCTTTCATTAATCTCTGCTATAAACGTTTGCATAATTTTGTTGTTAACTTCCATGGAAGTAAACTTTTCTTCTTCAAAAAATTCTTCAAAATTTTCAAGGTGTTTTTCAATGTATTCCTGGTATTTCTGAAAAACATTTTTCAATTTCAAAGAATTGGCCATAATAATCCAATCTTTTAATGCATTGCGTAATTGTATTTCTGCGCTGTTGAATTTTCCGGCTTCAAAATCCAAAAGATTATGCAGAGTGCTGATGGTTGTATGTTCTTTTGTCATGATATAAGTATTTGAGATCTAATATAATTTGATTTAATACCAATTCCTATGACCTTCATCAAACAATGCGTTGATCCTACTCATTGAAATCACTTTTAAAAAGAATTTGCTTTGATATCAACTCTATCAAATTAATTCTATACAGGAACAACCGGTTTATTAACCGGTAATGAATTTATTCAGTAGATAAAACAGGGTTAAAATGAGACGCTATTTTACAGGAGAAGTTGATTTTTCTGAATCAGAAATGATTAGCAGTATAAAACAATGGAGTTTTCCGCTTAAAAATAAAGAGGATCTCGATCCTTTGTTTAAAAGGATTGGCGATGCAAGAATTGTGATGTTGGGTGAATCGTCACATGGTACGCATGAGTACTATATCTGGAGAAGTTATATTACTCAAAGATTAATAAAAGAAAAAGGTTTCAACTTTATTGCAGTGGAAGGTGATTGGCCCGATTGTTACAGGCTAAACCGATATATAAAAGGATATGATGCAGAAACAAAAGCTGCATTTAAAGTATTGCACACATTTAACCGCTGGCCTACATGGATGTGGGCAAATTGGGAAATGGTTTCATTGGCCGAATGGATTTACAATTATAACAAAGCACTTCCGGCAAATAAAAAAATCGGGTTCTATGGTTTAGATGTTTATAGTCTTTGGGAAAGCATGGAAAACATTATACAGTATCTTAAAAAAACTGATCCCTCAACATTAACCATAGCAGAAGAAGCATTTCGTTGCTTTGAACCCTATAGAAAAGAAGAAGGGAGGTCCTATGCAGCTGCATTACGTTTTGTACCTGAATTATGTGAAAATGAAGTTGTTCATCTTTTAAAACAAATTCAGAACCGGTTACCACTTTATAATACAGATCATGAAAATGTTTTTAATGCAGAACAAAACGCATTGATTGCTGTGAATGCAGAAAAGTATTACAGGGCTGTAATCAAAGGAGGTGCTCATAGCTGGAATGTAAGAGACCGGCATATGAATAATACGCTGGAGCGGTTATTAAAGTTTCATGGCAATAACTCAAAAGTAATTGTGTGGGCACATAATACTCATGTAGGTGATGCAAGGGCTACAGATATGGTTGATGAAGGGATGTTTAATATTGGTGAGCTGGCCCGTATTCAACAGCATGATCAAAATGTGGTACTTGTTGGGTTTGGTTCCTACTCCGGATCAGTAATGGCCGGACGCAATTGGGGTGCAACCATGCAAAATATGACTATGCCCGATGCAAGAAAAGGAAGTTGGGAATATTTACTGCACCAGGCAGGAAAAGAAAATATGTTATTGTTAATGGAAGATTTTGTTTCAAATGACCAGCTTATGGAAAATCATATTGGTCACAGAGCTATTGGTGTAGTGTATAATCCGCAAATAGAACAGTATGGCAATTATGTACCAAGTATTTTACCATTGAGGTACGATGCGTTTATCTTTTTAAATGAAACAAGAGCACTTTATCCATTGCATGTAGAACCGGATGGTCATCAAATGCCGGAAACTTATCCTTTTGGGGTGTAGAATAAATTATTTGTACAAAAAATTATTTTATGCAAAAAAAAGAACAACCTTTAGTTCCTGAGAGCAATCCTCCGCAAATAAAAAAACCTTTTACAGAAAACGAACCGGAAGCAGAGGAAACATTTACAGAAGAGAATGATCCTGACATTATTCCCGATGAAGAAATTTTTGAACCTCCTCCTTATGAAGAACCACCGGGAGGCGAAGGCCCTTAATTAAAAAAAATAAACCAACAATATGAAGACAATTTTATTTCTGCTTGTTTCCTTTACTGCTTTAACTGCACTTAGTTCAGGTATCATGATGATTTATGATCCATCAGGAAGTTTTTTTCAGATGTCTGAATCTCTGTTAAGCGGAACTCCGTTTAAAAATTTCTTAGTACCAGGAATTGTACTTGCTTTGATAGTGGGCGGAACAAACCTGGCAGCTGTTGTACTGAATTTAATGCGTAACAAAAACCGTTACAATTGGGCTATAGCTGCAGGTGTTATGATCAGCGGATGGATTGTTGTACAAATGATTATGATCTCCGCATTTTCCTGGTTGCAACTACTCTATCTTGTAATAGGAATTCTCACCATATTATTAGCTTATCAGCTGGAAGGTAAGTGGGCTGCATAAAGAATGAAATAAAGTTACACAGGGTGTTTATTCCTTTTTTTTCTCCTGCTCTTTTTTCTGCTTTTCCAGTTTTCTGAAATAGGCTCTTAATAGGAAGTTGCTTTTTAATGCTTCCATGTTTTCGTTAAAAGCAGCCGTACCTTTTTCTATATTGGACATACTGTTATTCAGCTTCTGAACAAGTAATGAATCTTTTAAAATGGCATTAGCTGGGCCGTTTCCTTCATTGATGTCTTTATGAATGATATTAGAAATTTTATTCAAATCAGCGGCCAGTGAATCTGCATGATCGCCAACTGTTTTTATTTTTTCAATGGCCATATTGAGGTTGTAAACAATACCGGTATCAACTAAAATTTTTCCTAAGGACCCTTGTCCGTTTTTAACATCTGTAATAATAGCTTGTATATCTTTTACCATATGGTCTGCTTTTACAGTTGCATTTCTGATGTTTGAAAGTGAAACAGCCAGGTTATTGGGTAAATTGGCGTTTTCAAGAATGCCCCATAACGCTTTACTATCGTTAATACGTTGTACCGTATTTCTTAATGCTTCTGAAATAACTGCTATGTTCCGATTCGATTTATCCAGCAGTTCCATCATTTCTTCGGTTGATACTTTTTTCTTTATTTGTAATACATCACCATGTACTGCTAAGGGCGAACCATCTTTTGAAGGATTTATATTAATGATTCTGTTACCCATTAAACCATCTGTACTAATACTGGCAACATCATTTTTATGAATAAAGTTTTTCATTTTTTCCTCAATAAGCATGGTTACTTCAATGAGGGTATCATTTAAAATAGTTATTTTTTTTACTGTGCCTACCTGTATGCCTGCATAACGAACGTTGTTACCAGTAGTAAGTCCCTGAATATTATCAAATCTTGCAAGGAGTGTATAATTCCGGCTAAACAAATTGGTATCTCTGCCTATCATGTATAAACCAAAGATGAGCAGGAACAAACCCGCAAGGATAAAGGCGCCCAGTTTAATGTTATTGATTATTTGCTTTGCCATTACTCAAAAAATTGTTTCACTTTTGGATCGTTATGTACTTTTAATGCATCATAGGTTCCTTCTTCATAACATTTTCCATCAATCAGCATCACTATACGGTCTGCTGTTAAATGAATGCAATTCATATCATGTGAAATGATAATTGCCGATGTATTAAATTTCTCACCTATTTCAACAATTAATTTACTGATTTCTCTTCCGGTAATAGGGTCAAGTCCTGTAGTGGGCTCATCATACAACATAATTTCAGGATCAAGAATTAACGTTCTTGCAAGTGCAATACGTTTACGCATGCCACCCGATAGTTCTGCCGGCATCATATCAACCGTATGTGCCAGCCCCACATGTGATAAAACATCCATCACCTTATCGTTTGTTTCTTTTGCTGATAAATTTATCCAATGCCGTCTTAATGGAAATTCAAGATTTTCTCTTACACTCATAGAATCATATAAGGCATTGCTTTGAAAAAGAAAACCAACCCTGGCTCTTAACTCATCCAGTTCTCTTAAATTTAAATCAGGTACACTGTTATTAAGAACAAGCACATTTCCCTGGTCTGGTTCAAGCAAGCCTATTATGCATTTTATCAGAACTGATTTCCCGGAGCCTGATTTACCAACTATAGCTACATTTTCTCCCTTGTATAATTTAAAATTAAAATCTATCAGCACATCGTTTTTGCCAAATGACTTATATAGATGTGATATGCTAATCACAGGATCGCCTGTTTGTATTAAAGAAGATGCAGGTTTTATGTCTGTATCAGTTAACATCTGTATTAATTAAGGCCTAACAAATCTGTTATTTGTACAACAATAAGATCTAATATAAAAACCAGTACTGAACTTAAAACTACGGCAGAATTGGCTGATCTTCCTACACCTTCTGTTCCTTTGTTTGAATGATATCCTTTATAACAACCAACCATTCCTATTGCAAATCCAAAAAAGAAGGTTTTAATAAATGCAGGAACAAAATCAGTGAATGCTAAACCATCAAACACTGTTTTAAAAAAGAATTGAAAGCTGGTTACTCCTTTAATATTAACACCAATATAAGAACCATAAAGTGAAATAGCATTACTTAAAATCACTAAAATAGGCAACATAAAAGTGGTTGCAGTTACTCTGGTTATTACAAGGTATTTATAAGGATTGGTGCCGCTTACTTCCATGGCATCTATCTGTTCAGTAACCTTCATGCTGCCAAGTTCTGCTCCAATACTGCTGGCTATTTTGCCAGCAAAAATTAAAGCAGTAATAACCGGCCCTATTTCTCTGATGATGGCAATGCCCACCATTTCCGGCAACTGACTTTCAACTCCGTAATCCAGTAAAGCGGGTCTTAATTGCATAGTTAAAACCAACCCCATAATAAAACCAGTTAGTGCAACAAGCGGAAGTGATTTATAGCCAATAATAAAACATTGTTTAATAAATTCTTTCAATTCATAACGGGGTACAAATACTTCTTTAAAAAAACGTCCCGTAAAACGGCCAATTTCTCCGGTTTCATTTAAAACTTTCTCTATTGAATGAGGTAGCGTCATTTCATTAAAGGGTTAAAGTATGTAACTAATCAATCAAATAGTAATGAATACTGTCAGTTAGTTACTTGATTCTAATCAGAAGGTATAAACAAAAAGATAAAGCAGGAACTAAAAGTGAAACTATTTTAGCAATAGCAGCGTTTAAATAATAATCCTCCTGTATGAAGGAGGATTATTATGTGCCCGGGACTGGATTCGAACCAGCACGCCGTTTCCAGCACCACCACCTCAAGGTGGCTTGTCTACCAATTTCAACACCCGGGCTAAAGGATGGCAAAAGTAAAATGACTGACCCACCTTGTCAAATTTATTTCTTTAACTCAATTCTGAATGTGGTTCCTTTTCCTAATTCAGAATGTTTTACATATAAATGTCCTTTATGGTATTGATCAATAATTCTTTTACTAAGTGAAAGACCAAGGCCCCAGCCTCTTTTTTTGGTTGTAAAGCCAGGTTTAAATACACGGCCAATATTTTGTGCTGTAATGCCTTTACCCGTATCCGTTACATCAATTACAACATACTTATCATCTTCTTTTAAATAAACTGTTATAGAACCCTTTCCATCCATTGCATCTAATGCGTTTTTTAATAAATTTTCAATAACCCAATCAAACAAAGTAGGCGATACAGGAACAATTAATTGAGGCTTTTCTTTTATTACCTGAAGGCTTACTTTGTCTGAGGCTCTTTTGCGTATATAATCAGTCATGTCATCAACCAGTTTAACCACATCATGCAATTCAAGTTGGGGGATGCTTCCAATTTTACCAAATCGTTCACTCACAAGCTTTAAACGTTCAACATCTTTTTCAATTTCATGAGTGATCATATCATTCTCTTTACTTTCCTTTAATAATACCACCCAACCTTGTAAAGATGAAACCGGTGTGCCTAACTGGTGTGCTGTTTCTTTGGCCATACCAGCCCACACCTGATTTTGCGTTGATTTGTATGTTGATTGAAGCGAAAACACTGTGATTAAAATAAACAGGGCCACAATGAATAATTGAATAATAGGGTAGTATCGTACTTCTCTTAATAGTTTTGAATGACCGTAATAATATTTATTAATTAATAATGGTTCTTTACTTATAACAAGAATGATGGGTGTGTTCTGTGTTTTAAATTCTCTGAGTTTATTTTTAATGTGATCAGGATTTTCAGCAGCTAAAGTTGAATCTATATTTATAAAGCTTACCACACTGTCTTTTTCATCCGTTTCAATAATAGGGATTGATTTTTGTTCATTACGTATTAGCGAAGGCAGTTTGGTATCAGCATCAGCTGGGGCATTTATAATAAACTTTCCGGCTTCAACCCATTGCTCCACTTTTTGCCGTTCATCTTTTGCAATTTTCCTTCCCAGGTATTCAGAATAAAAAACCGTACCGGTAACAATGCCTATGGCAACAAGTGCCAAAAGGATGCGCCAGTTTAAATATTGTATTAGCATGCACCTAATTTAGAGAAGGTTTGGCTGCCAACTGCTATTTTTGGAAAAATATTTATCACACTTGCAAAATCAACCCTCCGTTGCTGTTGTTATTTTAAACTGGAACGGCAAGAAATTCCTTGAACAGTTTCTCCCTTCAGTATTATCATCAACCTACATCAATAAAAGAATAATAGTAGCAGATAATGCATCAACTGATGAATCCATATCGTTTGTTAAAGAACATTTCCCTTCTGTAGAAGTATTAATCAGTACAAAAAATCTTGGTTTTGCCGGCGGTTATAATTTTTTTCTGAAACAAATTGAGGCAGATTATTATGTGTTGCTCAACAGCGATGTAGAAACAGAACCAGGCTGGATTGAACCCATTATTCAATTAATGGAGAA
>DAIOWB010000002.1:0-41168 GCA_036758725.1 Lacibacter sp. | reverse complement strand
CAAAGCGTAAGTGAATTTATGCTCAACAGATATTTTGAAGTAACCACCATTGAAAAAGATTTCTTCTTTTTACGCTTAGCCAAACCCTACAAGGGCTATTGGGCCATTACTGATTACGATTCTAAAAAACGAATTGTTCAAACAGGTTTTTTTACTGATTCTACATTTAAAACTCCAGTAGGGCCCTTTAAATTTTATTGGGAAAATGTAAAAATGTTTGAAGGCAATTATGTAAAAGGAAAACCAAGTGGTTACTGGTACTTTTTTGATAAAAAAGGAAAGCTCAGCGATTCTCTGCATTATTATGTAGTAGCAGATTCAGCAAAAACTACATTATCCGATTCTGCTACGTTTCTGGTTGAAAAACAAAAAACACAAACCTTGCAAAATGAACATCTGAAAAAGGACACAAGCAAATCTTTTAACCTGGTTGAAGTTGAAGCAGAATTCCCCGGTGGAAGCGAGGCCTGGAAAAAACATATCATAAAAAACATTGACTTCCCCGATTTAGTGATGAATTTAAAAAGGCCACAAAAGGGAACAGTCATGATTCAGTTTATTGTTTGTTCAGATGGAGAAGTTTGTTCAGTGGAGGCACTGAATAGCTTTCATCCGTTAATGGATTTAATTGCGGTTAATGCCATCAGAAAAGGTCCTCATTGGAAACCAGCCATGCAAAATGGAAGAATGGTAAAAGCCTGGCGCCGTCAACCAATTACCTTTGTAGTGTCAGATTAATTATGAATAAGAAAACTCTTGTACTCGGCGCTTCAGATAATCCACATAGATATAGCTATGTGGCTATCCAAAGATTGCGTGGAGCTGGCCATGATGTAATAGGCATTGGAAAACATCATGGCTTTGCATCTGATGTAGAAATTGAAATTAAAAAAATTGACATTACAGATCTTGATACGGTAACACTCTATCTCAATCCTTATCACCAGCCTGAATATTACGACTATATCTTTTCGCTTAAACCCAAACGAATCATTTTTAATCCCGGTGCAGAAAATGATGAACTCTACCAATTGGCTTTAGAACATGATATACTTCCTGTTGAAGCCTGTACTTTGGTGATGCTTAGTACAGGACAATACTGATGAATATTCAACCCATTGACCATTGTCCATTCACTATTCACCACTGACCTTTATTTGCGTTTATCCCCACCTGTTAACAAACAATTCATAGAACAACTTTGAAAGCAGCGGAAATAATTCCGTAAATTAGACAAACCACATTTTATGAATTGGAGACGATTTAACGGTGAACATATCAAACTCCCTATTAAAGAGGAAGTTTGTGCTGCCATTGTAAGAGAAACAGAAAAAGGGTTTCGCTTAAAGGTTTGTATTGGTACCGATAGCCAGGTAAAAGGAAGCGAAACTGAATTTGCAACAGTTATAGTTTTTTTACGTGAAGGGCATGGAGGCTTTATGTTTATTCATAATGAAAAAACCCGTCAGCATTATTCTATTAAAGAACGCATGCTGGTAGAGGTAGCTAAGAGCATTGAAATTGCGTATGAACTTTGTGATTTGTTTACAGTGTATGATGTTGACATGGAAGTACATGCCGACATTAACACCAATCCGCAATTTAAAAGCAATGAAGCTTTACGTGAAGCCATGGGATATATCCTGGGTATGGGCTTTGCCTTTAAAGCCAAGCCTGAAGCATTTGCCAGCAGCAGCTGTGCCAACAAAATTGTAAACTGATTTCCTGTTTACCAACTAACTTAAACTGTGTGAACCACGGTTGGTAAATCCTTCTCCTCTATTATTATTGAATGCAAAGTAATACGGCTGCAGTTATTCCTGCGGTTTCAGTTCTCAATCTGGTTTCTCCTAAAGAAACTGGTATGAAATCATTTTCAATTGCCAGTTGAATTTCATTGGGAGTAAAGTCGCCTTCAGGTCCAATGAGAATAATACAATTTGAAAATTTATCAATTTGAAAATTTGAAAATTGTTGCTTCACAGCATCTTCACAATGAGCAATCAATTTGCACACCCCTTCTGACGCACCCGTCTGACGGGAACCAACACCTTCTTCTTTAAATCCGTCAGACGGAGACGTCAGACGGATATACTCTTCAAATTTTACTAACTCATGTAAAACCGGCAACCATGTTTGCTGGCTTTGTAACATTGCACTAACCAGTATCCCTTTCATACGATCATGACGGAAATGTTGCCGCTCTGTTCGTTCGCAGATTAACGGAATAATTTTATGTACACCTATTTCCGTTGCTTTTTCTAAAAACCATTCAAAGCGGCTTGCATTTTTTACCAACGAAATAGCAATGGAAACTTTCTTTGCTGCCTGAGGTATAAAACTTGCAGCTTTAGTTCTCACAACACAATTTCTTTTATGTGCATCACTGATTTCAGCTAAAAGTAAATTGCCTTTCCCATCAGTAAGTTGTAACTGCTCCCCTTCTTTCATTCTTAATACCTGTACTACATGCTTTGATGTTTCCTCATTCAATGTAATGAGAGATGATTGCGGATCTAATTGTTCAATATAAAAAAATGGTAATGCCATAAACAAAAGGTCCTGCTGTTAAAGCAGGACACAAATCTATCATCGTAATTCTGTAATCTGAAATCTTAAAAAGGAGTTTCTTCATCAAAATTCATATCGTTCATCTTACTTCCTTTTTGCACAAATACTTTAGGGCCTTCATCAGCCGGTACAGGTTTCCAGTTGCCGCCACCAGGTAAACCGGCGCCTAAATCACTTGAGTCGTCTTCAACAAATTTCTGGATATGAAGTAAAGCACGAAGCTTAATGGTTTCAAGTGAACCGTTTCTGTGCTTGGCAATACGTATATGTGTTTCACCACGGTTGCTTTCACCAAATTCATTGGAAGTAATATCGTAATACTCGGGCCTGTACAGGAACATCACCATGTCTGCATCCTGTTCAATAGCTCCCGATTCACGGAGATCACTCAATTGCGGCATCTTATTTCCTTCTTTTCTTTTTTCAACTTCACGACTTAACTGAGATAATGCAATAATGGGAATGCCCAACTCTTTGGCAAGTCCTTTTAAGTTTCTTGAGATATTGCTGATCTCCTGTTCACGGTTTGAATTTTTATTTGCACCAGTGCCGCTCATAAGCTGCAGATAATCGATGATGATTAATCCTACATGATGCTTATTTACCAGGCGGCGGGCTTTTGCTCTTAATTCAAAAATATTTAAAGCAGCACTATCATCAATAAATAAGGGCGCTTTCGCTAATTTTTCAATTCCCTTTTTATACAATTGCTGCACTTCATGATCTTCCAGTTTACCACGTGAAATTTTCTCCAGCATAATTTCACTTTCAGAAGAAAGGATACGTTGTACCAATTGAGCTGCACTCATCTCTAATGAAAAGAAAGCAACTGGTGTTGGTTTGGTAGGATGCAATGCAGCATTACGGGCAAGGTTTAATGCAAACGCTGTTTTACCCACAGAAGGACGAGCTGCCAGAATAACAAGATCTGTTGGCTGCCATCCGTATGTTACACGATCCATTGTTGCAAAACCAGTTGGTACACCTGTTACATCTTCATCTTTATTACGGAGATCTTCTATACGATTGATGGTTTTGATAAGTACATTATCAAATGAATCAAAATTCTTTCGCAGGTAATTGTTAGTGATTTCAAAAAGCTTGGTTTCAGCTTCATCAAGCAAATCAAACACATCTGTACTTTCTTCATAAGCATCACCAATGGTTTCACCACTGATACGGATTAATTCTCTTTGTAAAAACTTTTGAAGAATAATTCTTGCGTGTGCTTCAATATTGGCTGTAGAAACTACGGTATTGGTTAAACGGGTAACAAAATAAGCACCCCCAACCATTTCAAGTTCTTCTTTTAATTTTAATTCTTCAACAACAGTAAGTAAATCTATTGGTGAACTTTTTGTGGTAAGCCCCTGCATGGCACGGAAGATGCGTTGATGTGCATCAACATAAAAACATTCAGGTCTTAAAATTTCACTGATAGTATCAAACGCACTTTTTTCTAGCATTACTGCACCAAGAACAACTTCTTCCAGTTCCTTTACCTGTGGTGGCACTTTGCCATACATCATGGTAGAAAGATCAATGGAAGATTTTCTTTTTGCTTTGCGGTCTTTATTGAGATTAGTAAGATCCATTTTTTAGAAACTGGTATTTGGTATTTGGGTAATCAGTCCTATTAAGAGTAACAAAAAGCCAAATCAATGTTTTCTATGTTAAGCAATTGTTATCTCAAAAGGGAAACGAATGTAAACGCAATTGAGCGATCAAAAAAAAGAATTCCTGCTCATTATTTATTCAACTGTAATTCACAGGTTTTTGGTGGTTATCCCCTTTAATTCTTCATTTGTCCACATGATCACCCCCGTTTATCATCAATTTAAATTATTTCTGCGACTTGTGGGGTACTATTTCCACACAAGCTGTGCGAAAAGATTTTTGCTGATTTTTTTTGCCGCTTGGTTGAAATTACAATATGGATTTCAGGTAGTTTTTGCCGTGTTTTTACGTATGAAAAGCTTGTCAGGTATGCGTTTCAGCAAATTTTTTACACCCAAAAAACAGGTATTTTTTTATTCTTCGTATAACCTTAACAGTTAGCATTCATTTAGAATAAATCTGGCTGATTTGTATAGCATAACCTCTGAAAAAGTGGTTAATTGAACAAGCACTCAAAGAATTATCTTTGCAGCTTTCTGAATTAAAGAACCATTAAGAATGACAATTAGTTATAAATGGCTGCATGAATACCTGCCTGTTCAGGTTGAGCCCGAGAGATTAAGCCGGATTCTTACTTCTATTGGCCTGGAAGTGGAAAGCATGGAAGCTTATGAAGAAGTTAAAGGTGGATTAAAAGGATTAGTAATAGGCGAAGTACTTACCTGTGAAAAGCATCCTGATGCTGATAAACTCAAGCTCACTACTGTAACTATAGGTGAAGGTGAACCATTACAAATAGTTTGTGGGGCGCCTAATGTTGCAGTTGGACAAAAAGTAGTGGTTGCAACTATTGGATCCACCATTTATCCAGTTAATGGCGAAGCTATAACCATGAAAAAGGCCAAAATACGGGGTGTTGAAAGCCATGGAATGATTTGCGCTGAAGATGAAATTGGGTTGAGTGAAAATCATGATGGAATTATGATTTTAAAAGAGGATGCAAATGTTGGAACCACTGCTGCAGAATATTTTCAATTATATACCGATTGGATCTTTGAAATTGGTTTAACACCCAATCACATGGATGCCATGAGCCATATTGGTGTTGCAAGAGATGTGATTGCATACCTCAATTTTCATGATAAAAAACAATACCAACTTAAAACGCCTTATATCAATGCATTTAAACCCGATAACAAATCACTTTCTATATCAGTAAAAATTGAAAATGAAAAGGCCTGTGAACGATATGCAGGTGTTAGCATTTCCAATGTAACAATTAAAGAAAGTCCGGCTTGGTTACAAAAAAGATTAAAAGCTATTGGCGTAAGGCCAATTAATAATATTGTAGATATAACAAATTATGTGCTACATGAAACCGGGCAGCCACTGCATGCATTTGATGCAGACGCCATTACAGGTAAAGAAGTAATTGTAAAAAATTTACCAGAAGGAACTGTTTTTGTAACACTCGATGAAAAAGAAAGAAAGTTAAGTGCAGAAGATCTGATGATTTGTAATACAGAAGATGCAATGTGTATTGCCGGTGTTTTTGGTGGTTTAAAAAGCGGAGTGAAAGAAACTACAACGAATATATTTTTAGAAAGCGCCTGGTTTAATCCTGTTAGTACACGCAAAACTGCTTTTCGTCACAATCTGCGTACTGATGCAGCTGCACATTTTGAAAAAGGAATTGATATCAGCAATACTGTTCAAGTATTAAAAAGAGCGGCTTTACTTATAAGAGAATTGAGTGGAGGTGAAATTGCAAGTGATGTGGTTGATGTATATCCTCATCCTAAACCAAAAACAGAAATTGCAATTAAATATCATTACCTCAAAAAAATAAGTGGTAAAAATTACCATCCCGATACGGTAAAAAAAATATTTGAATCATTGGGATTTGAGATCATGAAAGATTCTATTGATGAATTGTGGGTGGCGGCTCCATTCAGCAAACCCGATATGGAAATACCTGCAGATCTTGCAGAAGAAATTATGAGGATAGATGGATTGGATAATGTTGAAATTCCTACCAGTATTACCATATCCCCTTCAACTGAAATTGATTTTACACCCTTTGCATATAAAGAAAAAATCAGCAATACATTAGCAGGGCAAGGCTTTTATGAAATTTTCACGAATTCAATTGCAAACAGTGCCTGGTATAGTGAAGAGGTTTTGAGCAGCTCTGTAAAAATGTTAAACAACCTCAGTGCAGAACTGAACGTAATGCGCCCATCCATGCTGGAAACTGGTTTACAGAGTGTGGCATTTAATCTGAACAGGAAAAACAATAATATCCGCTTATTTGAATTCGGAAAAACCTATAAAACAACGGATGTAGGGAAATATTTTGAAACAGATCATTTAGCTCTTTATGTTTCCGGTAATAACGAAGCTTCCTGGAAACAAAAACCGGTTGCTTCAGATATATATTTATTGAAAGGGTTGGTGAAAAGTATTTTCCAACTGATGGGTTTAGATGCTGTAACAGAATTAACAGCAAATGAACCCGGATTAAACGATATTATTCAATTCAAATTAAATAAACATTTATTGGCTGAAATCGGGAAGGTTGATGCTGAACGATTAAAACTGTTTGATATCAGGCAACAAGTTTATTTTGCTGATATTAACTGGAATGTGCTAACACAACTTTCATCTAAAATCAAACTGGAGTATAAAGAAATTCCAAAGCACCCTGCAGTTGCAAGAGACCTTGCAATTGTAATACCCAAAACCACCAGCTATGCTGAAGTAGAAAAAACAATTCACAACTCTAAAGTAAATAGGTTAAAATCCATTTCATTGTTTGATGTATTTGAAAGTGAAAAATTAGGACACGATAAAAAATCACTGGCATTAAATTTTATTTTCCAGGACGATGAGAAAACACTTACTGATAATGAAACTGAAAAGATGATGAGCCAGTTGATTACCGAACTGGAAAAACAATTAGCTGCAGAAATAAGAAAATAATATATTTAGTACACTTTACTTTTTACTTGTGACATCTATAGATCAACATATTCACTCTCTGCAGCAGAAATTGCATCAACTGGTAAAAAAACACCAGCAGTTGGAAAAAGAAAACCATAAACTGAAAGAAGAACTTTCAATTATTAAAAAGCAGGTTGATGAAAAAAAACAGGGCTTTGAAATTATGGAGATGCAAAACGCCATGTTAAAAGCATCTCAACAACAATTAGATGATAAAGAGAAAAGAGAACTGGAGAAAAAATTAAACCATTTCATTAAAGAAATTGACCGGTGTATTGAAATGCTCACACAATAAAACTGAATATCAATTACAGATATGGATTTAATTCCTGTAAATATTATTATTGGCGACAGAAGCTACCGTATTAAAGTAAGCCCCTCTGATGAAGAAGCTGTACGCAAATCGGTAAAGATTATTAATGATAAAATCATTGAATTCAAAACGGCTTTTGCCGGAAAGGATATGCAGGATTATGTTGCAATGGTTCTCATCTGGTACGCAACGCAATTAACAACCGGCACCAGTAATGCTACCACTGCTGCTGAAGAAACCCAAACGAAAGAAGCTTTACTAAAACTGGAACAACAAATAGACCAGCTTTTGAAACTATCTTAAAGTTTTGTAATAATTACTTTTGAAGTTCCTGTTCCGGTTAAAGGAATTTCCATACCCATAGCTTCATTTGATCCTGAAAACACATTATCTGTCAATCGCTCTATAACAAGCCCCGTAGCTAATTCAACTTTCATTGTTCCTTTTGATGTTATTAACATGTTTGACTTTACTTCAACTGTATTCATTTCCTGTGTACCTGTAATCGTTTTTTTAGATTCAAAACTTAATATAGCAAGCCCGTTTTCAATTTTTATAAACGAGTACACTATTTCTTCTTTATAAGTTGAATCGCCCATTATTTCACTCCAGTTTTCTCCTGGTTTTATTGTTTTTTGTGGCGAATTAAGAAAACAACCAGCAATAACTGCAGAATCTCCATTTAACGACATAAATGATCCCATTGGCGTTTTTACCTTTTCTTCCGCTTTTGAAATCATTTTTATTTGACCAGCGGAACTAACAACAGCTTCAGACAAAACACCTATCCTGTCTTTAATAGCAGAACTACCTTCAGATTCCATATCTTCTTTTTTATCTGAGTCCATTTCTTTTTGCTGACCCATCATATCCATATTCATTTTTATCCGCTTGGTAATTTTTCCCACCTGAAATCCATTTTCAGCTTTTGCTTTCACAAAAAACGAATCTGTTAATTCTGTAGCCATATTCATCTGCATATCCTGCCCCATCATTTGCTGGCTTATGTTATTAGAAGTAGAATTAATTATTTTCATGTTCTGGCCGGGTTCCAGTTTAATTTTCCATGGCTTTAAGTTTTGTCCCATCAATGAAAAAACACTAACAAGAAGCAAAAGACAGAAGGTTATAAATTTCATTTTTTAATTATTTGGCATCAAAAATAGATGAATGTATGTTAGGGTTAATTTAATGTTGATGAAAAGCTTAACCTCACACATTGAAAGATGCCTTTTGCAGCTTTATTTTACGTATTTTCGCTCATTCTATTCTACTATGAACTTATTCAATGCCATAGATAGGAACGATTTGCAGAAAGAAATTAAAAAAACATTTTACATCAATGGAACCCACAATTTTATACATCATCATAGGAGTTGTTGCTCTGGTCCTGGGGTTAATTACAGGCCGGTTTGTCTTTAGTAAAAACACAAAGAAACAGATTGAAGATGCAGATGCACAAGCTCAAACAATTATTAAAGAAGCAGAATTAAGAGCAGAAAACATCCGGAAAGAAAAAGAGTTAGAAGCAAAGGAAAAGTTTGTATTGCTTAAATCGGAATATGACCGTGATGTAATGGAAAGAAACCGAAAAGTAAGTGAAACAGAAAACCGCATCAGGCAGAAAGAGCAATCAATCAATCAAAAAGAAAGCAACCTTGATAAACAAAGCAAGGAAAACGAAACCATCAAAGAAAACCTCAATCGCCAGATTGAAGTTGTGAGCCAAAAACGCACAGAACTGGAGAAACACCAGGAAGAACATATACGCAGACTTGAAAAAATTGCCGGGTTAAGTGCCGAGGAAGCAAAAAATCAATTAATCGACAGCCTTAAGCAAGAAGCTCAAACCAGGGCATTGGTTATTCAGCAAGAAATTATTGAAGACGCTAAACTAAAAGCAAATAAGGAAGCAAGAAAAATAGTTATCCAGTCAATACAACGTACTGCAGCAGAACAAACAATTGAAAATACCGTAACAGTATTTAACCTTGAAAGCGATGAAATCAAAGGACAAATCATAGGAAGGGAAGGCCGTAATATCCGTGCAATTGAAGCAGCAACCGGAGTTGATTTAATAGTTGATGATACACCCGAAGCTATTCTGCTTTCTTCTTTCGACCCTCTTCGTCGTGAAGTTGCCCGATTAAGTTTACAAAGGCTTGTGGCAGATGGTCGTATTCACCCTGCACGTATTGAAGAGGTTGTTGAAAAAACCCGTCGCCAACTCGATGAACAGGTAATGGAAATTGGTGAACGTACAGTTATTGAACTGGGCATCCATGGAATGCATAAGGAATTGATCAGAATGGTTGGCCGTATGCGTTTCCGTTCTTCATACGGACAAAATTTGCTCATGCATAGCCGTGAAACTGCTAATCTCTGTGCAATAATGGCATCAGAACTTGGCTTAAATGCAAAACTGGCTAAGCGTGCCGGTTTATTACATGATATTGGAAAAGTACCCGATGAAGAAACCGAATTAAGCCATGCATTATTAGGTGCTAAAATTGCTGAGAAATATGGCGAAAACCCTGCAGTTGTGAACGCCATTGGTGCTCACCACGATGAAATGGAAATGCAGTATGTTATTTCACCTATTGTACAAGCCTGTGATGCAATAAGCGGAGCAAGGCCTGGTGCAAGACGTGAAATTATGCAGCAATATCTGCAGCGTATTAAAGATCTTGAAACGCTAGCAATGGGTTATCCAGGTGTGGAGAAAGCTTATGCCATTCAGGCCGGAAGAGAATTACGTGTAATAGTAGAAGCAGATAAAGTTACAGATGCAGAATCAGACAAATTAAGTTTTGAAATGGCCCAGAAAATCCAAACTGAAATGGTATATCCCGGCCAGATAAAAGTGACTGTTATCAGAGAAAAAAGAGCAATTAATATGGCGAGGTAGTGATAATGGAATTGGTAAATAGGGATTGGGAATTGGGTTTTAAATTTTTTTCAAAATCCTTACAAACAAATTACCAATTACTGTAAAATCCCCCTACCTTTGCCGTCCTAAATTTTTAGTTATGAATACAGCAGTAGCTTATATACACGAACAATTAACTGCTAAAAAAGAGTTCCCTAAATTTAAAGCAGGCGATAACGTTTCTGTTAACTATAAGATAGTAGAAGGCGGAAAAGAGCGTATTCAGAGTTTCCGTGGTGATGTAGTAAAGCGCCAAGGAACTGGTGCAACTGCTTCATTTACAGTACGTAAAATTTCTGACGGTATAGGAGTAGAACGTACCTTTCCTCTTTTATCACCCAATGTTGATTCTATTGAATTAAACAAAGTTGGTAAAGTAAAAAGAGCCAAGCTGTTCTATCTCCGTGAAAGAAGCGGTAAAAGTGCAAGAATTAAAGAAAAGCGAATTAAATAAGCAAAAAAGTTAAAAGCGGGAGAAAATTTCCCGCTTTTAACTTTTTTGGCATTGTTTTCGTTATTATATTTACAGAACCTAAAATTATCAACAGTACTTAATCCTCTCCTATAGAAACAGTTTTTACCCTTATTGTTCATTAAAACTATTTCTTTTAGTATGAAAAAAGTATTGTTCGCTTTTGCGGTTGTTACATTCCTTTTAATGTCATGCAGCCATGGAATCTCTCCTTATCAGGCAGCTAATGGTAAGGCAGGAAAATGTGGCAAAAATTATATACGTTAACCACGTACCGCTCAAACTTGTTAAACCTTCTTTATGAAGGTTTTTTTATTTTATCTTCTCATTCATTTAAATGTACATTTGTATTCTTCAAACAATTAACTCATGAATCTTCAAACAGTATTACTAGGAGTATTAGGCACACAGGAGATTATTCTTATTGTAATTGTCATTCTTATCCTTTTTGGTGGCAGAAAAATTCCTGAGCTCATGCGTGGATTGGGAAAAGGAATCAGGGAATTCAATGATGCGAAAAGCAATGTTCGTAAAGAAATTGAAGACGGAACTAACGAATCTACTGATTCTAAGTAAAAACAATCCCACATACATTTTTCAAAATTTATTTTCGCTTTAAACGAAATTGTATCCTTTTGTAACCATAGGAGAATATCATGCTGCTTTAAACGCAAACATTACTTCCTGCAGAGAAGCTGTTGTTTTCTATTTATCACAAATACAACAGCACACTTCATTAAACGCTTTTGTTCATGTGTTTGAAAAAGATGCTTTAGAAAAAGCTGATGAACTGGATAAAAAAAGAATAGAAGGCAAATCAACAGGAAAACTACATGGTGTTGTAATAAGTTTAAAAGATGTTTTGTGCTATAAAGATCATCCCGTTACTGCTTCATCTAAAATTTTAGCCGGATTTCAATCATTATTTAATGCAACAGCAGTTGAAAAATTACTTACCGAAGATGCCATCATAATCGGCACAACCAATTGCGATGAATTTGCAATGGGCAGCAGTAATGAAAATTCAACTTATGGTCCTGTAAAAAACTTTCTTGATGATAGCAGAGTACCTGGTGGCTCTTCTGGTGGATCTGCAGTTGCTGTTCAGGCCCATCTTTGTATGATAAGCCTGGGAAGTGATACTGGTGGATCTGTTAGGCAACCAGCAGACTTTTGCGGTATAGTAGGCTTTAAACCCACATACGGAAGAATAAGCCGGCACGGACTTATAGCTTATGGTTCAAGTTTTGATCAGATTGGAGTATTAGCAACAAACATTGAAGACGTTGCTTTAGTTTTATCAGTCATTTCAGGAACTGATGAATTTGATAGTACTGTCTCAAATCTTCCTGTTGAAGATTATCTTTCTGAATTACAAAAGCCAAACAGCAAAAAACCTGTTCTGGGATATTTTAAACAAACACTTTTGCATGAAGGATTAGATCCTGAAATTAAATCAACCCATTTATCATTGATAAAAGAACTCGAGACTGATGGTTATGAAATAAAAGAACTTGATTTTGATTTATTAGATTTTATAGTGCCTGCTTATTATGTACTCACAACTGCAGAGGCAAGCAGCAATCTTTCAAGATTTGACGGAATCCGATATGGCCACCAGGAAACACCTCCAAAAGACGATTTAACAGAATTTTACTCAGCAAACCGTTCAAGCGGTTTTGGAAAAGAAGTTCAACGAAGAATCATGTTGGGCACCTTCGTTTTAAGTGCCGGTTATTACGATGCCTATTATACCAAAGCACAACAGGTAAGAAGGTTGCTATGTGATCAAACTAAGCTGGTATTCAATGACATAGATGTGTTGTTAATGCCCGTTTCCCCGTCAACAGCATTTAAAATTGCTGAAAAAAGTAACAATCCAATTGAAATGTATTTAGCTGATATCTATACGGTATTTGCAAACCTCACTGGCATTCCGGCCGTTTCAATACCTCTCTTTCAACATAGCAATGAATTGCCGTTTGGCCTTCAATTAATGTCGAAGCATTTTGAAGAGTTATCTTTGCTGCGCCTTGGTAATGAATTGATGAAAAAACACGGGCCGGTTAAAAAATGTATTTGAACCAGAAATTTATTTTATTCTTAATCCTCCATTTATTTTCTCTTAGTTTGATAGCTCAAACTGATAGCATAATAAGTAAAGAAATTACTGTTGATACAACTCTGGCCACCGGAGGTAATGTTGAAAAATATGGTTTCAAATCCCTATTTGTAAAAAAGGAATTTAATTCAGCGGTAAAGTATGATGCCCAAATTAATCCGCAGGCCTGGGGTTTTATACAAGATTATCTTCAGCATCATGGTAAAAATCTTGGAAAAATGAAATCATGGGGTATTCCTTATTTCACTTTAATTGATAATGTGCTTATGCAATATGGGTTGCCAAATGAATTAAAATACCTGGCAGTAATTGAAAGCGGATTAAATACAAATGCAACCAGCTGGGTAGGTGCAAGAGGTCCCTGGCAGTTTATGCCATATACTGCAAAAGAATATGGCTTATTAGTTACTGGTTGGGTTGATGAACGTACTGACTATTTCAGAAGCACTCATGCAGCAGCAAAATATCTTACCAGTCTTTACAATGATCTTAATGATTGGTTATTGGTTATTGCAGCTTATAATGGCGGACCGGGTCGTGTATACAGTGCTATTAAAAAAAGCGGAAGCAGAGATTTCTGGAAATTGCAATATTATTTGCCTGAAGAAAGCCGCAATCATGTAAAAAAATTTATTGCCACGCATTATATCATGGAAGGAAAAGGGGGTGTAACAACAACTGTAAATAATGGCCAACAAGGAAAGATCAATGAATTTGCACCTGAAAAAACAGATCCAAATATTGACGTTCAAGCCATCGTTGGAAAATTCAGCTCAGTAGTAATGTCGAAAAATCTATTAATGGATTTGTTATATTTTAATCAGCTTAACCCAAATTTTGATGCTGTACTGGCAGGTAATAAAGCATTTGATTTACGATTGCCAAAAGAAAAAATGCAACTTTTTAATAATAACCGTTATACCATTTTGAGTGAAAGTGTTCAACTTTTAATGCGTTTTTATGGTGAAGAAGGTTTGAAAGATATTTATCCCAAAGTTTCTGAATTGCCGGAAGTGAAGAGAAAACCGGTTAGAAAAAAGGCTTAAGTTTGATAGATGTCGGCCTTTAAAATTATTCCTAAAATTTTATTTTTTACTTTCTCTAAAGATGATATTGCTTCGTTTAATAAAACTCATTTTTTAATTGGATTATCCGGTACATGGCTTGCAGGTATTGGCAGATATTGGGATCATCCTAATGCTGAGCTTTTGCAATATGCCGGACTAGGATCTGTTATTTATATTTTTCTTCTTGCTTTACTTATTTATATAATTGTTTGGCCTTATCGATTAAAGGGCTGCACTTATTTTAATGTATTAACTTTCATTAGCCTTACTTCTTTCCCAGCTTTATTGTATGCTATTCCGGCAGAAAAATTTTTATCGCTTTCACTAGCTGCAACTTTAAATGCGTGGTTTCTGGGAATAGTTGCTTTGTGGCGACTTGCTTTACTAATTCGTTATTTAAAACTTGTTGATGATTTAAGATGGTGGAATGTATTTTTCATTGCACTCTTCCCTATGTGTTTACTCATTTCAGCATTAACTATATTAAATCTTGAAAAAGTTGTGTTTGATTTAATGGCTGGATTAAGAAACACAACAGGCCGTGAAAAAGCATATGCTGTATTATTAACTCTCACCTATTATTCTGTGATGTTGTTTGTTCCTTTACTAATTGGATACATAACCGGAATTTTTGTCAGAAATAAAAAATCAGGAAGTAAGAACTTGCCTGATGGCAACAGCCTTCATTAAACACTCTTCATATTCCATTTCAGCATTGCTGTAAAATGTAATACCACTTCCAACCATATATGAAAGATAGTTGGTTGATGCATTGTAAAGAATACTTCTTATCACAACATTAAAATCAAAATCCCCATCAGGAGAAATATAACCAACAGCCCCGGAGAAAATCCCCCTTCGTGTTTGTTCATATTCATTAATCAGCTGCATTACTTTTCTTTTCGGCGCCCCCGTCATACTGCCCATCGGAAAAGTAGCTTTTATCAGTTCAATAAAGCTTAAATTATCTTTTGCCTCTCCACTTACAGAAGAAATCATTTGATGTACCTGCGGAAATGAATAAATACCATACAACTCATCCACTTTCACTGTTCCCTCTTTACAAACCCGGCTTAGATCATTGCGAACGAGATCTACCACCATTACATTTTCACTGCGGTCTTTTTCACTTTTATACAATTGATTTTTCAACGCCTCATCTTCAGCAGTGTCTGTTCTGTTTCTTTTTAATGTTCCTTTGATGGGTTGAGACAGTAATTGATTTCCCTGCCTTTTTAAAAACCGTTCAGGACTTGCACATAACAGATAACTGTTATCTGCTTTATAAAAAACAGAAAATGGATTGGGCGAAATAGTTGTGAGTGCCTGATACACATCAACCGGATTAATAAAAGAATCGTCTGAAAAATACTCTATACAATAATTCATTTCATAACAATCGCCACGGAGAATATGTTGCTGAATGGATTGAATTGTTTTGAGATAATCTTTCTTTGATACCCGTTCCTGAATGTGAATTTTATTTTTTTGATGAGGAGATTCAACCGGTTGTTTTTTTATTTCCTCAAACACCAGTGCATGATCATCTTTTAAAGAACCAATGCTGAGCTCTTTTTCATTAAGCTGAAAAACATATTCAGGAACAAAAAAATGAAGGTCGGCAAATCCAATCTGATCAATGTGTTTTGATTGCAATTGTTCAGTTTCATTTTTTAACTCATAACCAAAATGTCCAAAGCACCAGTCGTTTTGCTCATCAAGAAATTCTTGCAATTGATTAAAAGCATTGCCTGCATTGGCTTTTACAGAAGTCACAACACCACATCCTATTAAGCATTCATAACTATGCCCTGGCAGTTGATATTGATGGTTATCTAAAAAAGCACAAATGTTGAACCGGTTACACCAATTCAACATTTGCATTTTTAATTCAGATAAATCTGAAATGGAAAAAGATTGAAAGTTTCTTATCACTTTATTTAAAAATCATCATCGTCGTCAAAATCATCATCACCGCCTATGCTGTCAAATTCTTTAAAGTCTTCATCAATTTTAAAATCATCATCTTCTTCTAAGCCTTTTTTCTTTCCGGTGGCTTTTGCTTTTGATTTGGGAATATCAAATTCTTCAAAGTCGGGATCAAAATCATCATCCTCACTTTTGTTCCAATCATCATCACCTTCTTCCACTTCATCATCATCATCATCATCAGATTTTCCTTTTGATTTTGAAGCAACAGGTTTTGCACCTTTTTTAACAATGGGCTCATCATCCATATCAATGTCATCATCATCTTCATCGTCCTCAAGATGTTTTTTTGATTTTGGATTTGCCTTTACTACACCGTTTTCTTTAGGTGATAATTTTTCACCGGATTTTTTACTTGACTTTGCCATGTGTAAAAATGATTTGATTGTAAAATTTCTACGAGTTTTTTAAATAGCAAAATTTTTTAGCCTTTTTTTTCTATTATTCTGAAATAATTTGTTCACGGCCCGGGCCATTTGAAACATATTTCACTTCTACCCCCAAATACTGATTCATAAAAGTAATATAATCATTCATCTGTTTAGGAAGATCTTTCCAATTTCTGCAATCCGTAACCGGGGTGCTCCAGCCTGCAAACGATTTATAAACAGGATCTATTTTAACTTTACTGATTCCAAAGGGAACTTCCATTGTTTCTTTACCGTCAATTTTATAAGAAGTGCAAATCTGCAATTCTTTAAAACTATCCAGCACATCTGCTTTTGTCATTACAATTTGTGTTACCCCATTGATCATACAGGCAAATTTCAGTGCTACAAGGTCTATCCAGCCGCATCTGCGTGGCCTTCCTGTTGTTGCACCAAACTCATTGCCAATTTTCCGTAATCCATCGCCGGTAGCATCAAATAATTCTGTAGGAAAAGGGCCGCCACCTACCCTGGTGCAATAAGCTTTGGTAATACCAATAACTTCTCCAATTTTATTAGGGGCAATTCCCAAACCAGTACTTACTCCTGCAGAAATGGTGTTGGAAGATGTAACAAAAGGGAATGTTCCAAAGTCAACATCCAACATGCTGCCCTGTGCGCCTTCGGCTAAAACTTTTTTGCCCTCTGCAATTATTCCATTGATGAAATATTCTCCGTTTACAATATTAAGCTGCTTTAAGAATTCAATGCTCTCAAAAAATTCTTTTTCCCATTCACTGATATCTTCTTTAAACCCATAATTATCCAGCAATTGCTGATGCTTACTTCTAAGCTTCTGATATAAAGCTCCAAAATTGGGATCCAGTAAATCGCCTACTCGTAAAGCATTGCGCCCTGTTTTATCCATATATGCCGGACCAATTCCCTTTAAGGTTGATCCTATTTTTTCATCTCCCTTTGCAAGTTCTGCAGCTTTATCTAAAGCACGGTGAGTAGGAATAATTAAATTCGTACGTTCTGCAATAAATAAATTTTCTTTCACATCAACTCCCATCGATGCAACTTTATCACACTCCCGCTTTAATGTAACAGGGTCTAACACAACTCCGTTTCCAATTAAATTCACAATTCCTTTGTGAAAAATTCCACTGGGAATTTGATGCAGAACAACTTTTTCTCCTTTCACATACAATGTGTGCCCGGCATTTGGGCCGCCCTGAAACCTTGCAATTACATCATAATGCGGTGCAAAAAAATCAACAATTTTTCCTTTGCCTTCATCGCCCCACTGTAAACCTAAAATAACATCTACCATAAAATACTTTTATTTATTGCTTCATTGATGTTTCCATCAACCACTATTAATTAAACAAAATGAATGAATAATCCTATGTGGCAAAAATAGAGGATGCAACAATAGTATTGAAATAAAAAAAAGGGTGTGGAAATATTTCCACACCCTGTAAATGAAATCTGTATTTATTAGAATTTAAATACTAAAGAACCCTGAAAAGTTGTACCCAATTGACTGAACTGAGAACCATTGTAACCTAAAATGCGGTAACGTCCACTAAATGATAAGAATCCCTCTAACAATTCTCTGTCAGCAGTGTTTCCTAATGTTGCTTTAGCCGCAGCATAATTGGCATCACTTGCACTACCAGTTAATTCCAGTTTCCATTTTGGTAGAATATTGAAAATATTGTTTACAGCAATATTAAACGAGAATTTTTCAGTAAAGCTGTAACCAAGATTTAAATCAGTAACAACGGCAGTTGAAAATACTTGTTTAATATTATTCATGATAGCACCTCCATTATCCAGATCCTGGAACTTGGTTGGCCCAAACAAAGTATTGTTTAAGCTCACACCAAATTTATTAAGGCTATAATCAAAGCCAAGCACTCCTTTGTATAGTGGACGACCTTCTGTTAATAACGATTTTACTTGTGCACTTAAAATGGTTGTACCGGCAGCTGTAATTGCAGCCGGTTCATTGGGTGTACCAATAATTTTATTAGTTAAAGTATAGTTTCCTGCTAAGTTAACCCCTAACTTACCATCGCCTAAACTGATGTTTTTATAATTGATAACTAAATCAATTCCCTGTGTTTTAGTTTTAATACCATTAATGAAAAACTGAATACTTACTACCCCTGCGTCTTGTAATTGCTGATAAAGTTGCGTAGAAGGATTGTCTGTAGAAATTGAAGAACTGTAAACAATTCTGTCTTTAATAACAATGCTGTAATAATCAAATGTAATACTCAGGTTTTTTGTTGGATTTAATCCAAAGCCTAAAGTATAGTTGGTTGATTTTTCAGGTGTTAATAAAGGAACACCTAAAGCAAAAGCCTGCTTGCTTCTGTTATTAAATAAACCTGATAATACAATGGTACCTCCGGCAAAAGAAGCCTGTGTTGATTGTGCGTAAATCTGGTGCAATGTTGGTGCTCTAAATCCTGTTGAAGCAGATCCTCTGATTACTGCCTTGCCATCTGCAATTTTATAACGTGATGAAAGTTTCCATACAAATGCTTCGCCAAAATCGCTATACTTCTCCCCTCTTATTGCACCGTTAATTAAAAAGTCTTTATTTACATTCAATGTTGCATCAATATAAGCACCAATATTAAAACGGGAATTGGTTGTTGCATTTTCCTGGCGAATACCAGGGAATGAATTTGCTCCCTCCCTTGAATAAGATGCAGTATCTCCTGCAATAATTTTATACGTTTCTTTCCGAACCTCTGTACCAAATGCCAAACTGAAATTATCAGTAATTGATTTTGAGATATCATAGTTGCCTACAATATGTGAAAAATTAAAACCACCTGGTTTAAAAGTAGTGGGGCTGGCTGTACCTAAAGAACGGTTTACTGTATTTTCAACAGTATATAATTGCTGATTACCACCAAAGGTTACTGCAACATCATGTGTCCAACCACCTTTTACATTTTTAACACCAAAAGTTGCATTATAATCAAGCAAGTCTCCTTCAAAAGTTGGTACATAACCAAGGTATCCTTCATATAAAGGATCATTACCACCGGTATAATTAGGAGCGCCGGGAACTCTTTTATGTAATAAGCCAGCATCCGTTCTCCAATAAGGTGTTCTGTAATTGGCAAAGCTTTTTGCCTTTTTAAAAACCAATGCAGCATTACTGTAAAACTGTGCATTATCTCCTAATCCCAGTCCGAGGTTATAATTAAACTTGCCTGCTTGAATATCACCAGATCCATTGATATTATTTCCTGTTGGATATTTTTGAAGAAAAGCAGTTATAGCTGCATCTGCTGATGGAGAACCGCCGAAGGTTGCAATTTCAGTTGGCAGATCTATAATACCTGAACGTACTGCACTGTTTTGCTGACTGAAATCAATTGTATAATTAATAAATCCTTTTTCGCCAATATTAGATCCACTATTAAAAGCAAGGCCATAATTTTCGCCATCACCTTTAGATGTTACCCCACCGTTAAAGGTTAAAGAACTGTATTGATATCTATCTTTTAAAATTACGTTCATTACACCTGCTATGGCATCAGAACCGTATTGGGCAGAGGCACCATCTCTTAAAATTTCCACACGCTTAATGGCATCTACAGGAATGCCAGAAAGATCAGCTCCTGTTTCTCCTCTGCCGGGTGAAAACTGTACATATAATAAAGAACTCAGGTTCTTTCTTTTACCATTAATCAGGATTAATGTTCGACTTGGCCCAAGATTTCTGATCTCATAAGGATCTAACAATGTAGTGGCATCATTCACCGGTGTATTAATGGTGTTGAATGAAGGAACTCTGTATTGTAATTGTTTATCAAATGTTGTTTGTGCTGTTGTTCTTAAATCTGCAGCCGAAAGTACATCGATAGGAAGTGGTGTGTTTACAGAAGTTCGTGGTAATGAACGTGAACCTGTAATAATTACATCTTCCAGTCCTTTTGTGTCTTCTGAAAGATCAACATCCAACGTTTTTTCTTCTCCATTAGCTAATTGAACATTTACAGTTTGTGATGCAAATCCTGCAAATGAAAAGGTAATGGCATAACTGCCTGCAGGTAATTTTAAAGAATACTTACCATCTTCATCGGCAGTAGTTCCTTTACCTGAAGGTTTTGCTGAAACGTTTGCTCCGGCAAGAGATGTTCCTTTTCCTTTAATTGTTCCTGAAAGAGTTGCTTGTGATAAGATAATATTTGGCAGAATAATTCCAAATAGGAATAGCCAAATTCCAACATAATTTTTTCTCATATGTTTTGTTTTGATTAGAAATTGTACGGTAAGATCGGATTAATTATGTATTTGTCAAACAATGAAGAAAAAAAAAGACCGATTTATTACAATTAAAATCAGGGTTGCTCCATATCGTAACGCTCTACATTTTCAATGCCGGGGAGTTTATACAGGCGGCTTACCAGTTCGTCAAGCTCATCTTTGTCATGAACAAAGATTTTTATATTCCCCTCAAACAAACCTTCTTTGGCTTCAATAGTAATGGCGCTGATATTTAAACGCAGATCGCCACTAATGAGGTTTGTAATTTTACTTACAACACCTACATCATCAACACCAATAATTTTTATACCGGTAAGGAAAGAAATTTCTTTATTCTTAGCCCATTTTGTTTTTACAACTCTGTGTCCAAAGTTGGCTAATAACCTTGCTGCATTAGGACAATTAGTACGGTGGATAACAAGCCCTTTTCCTGTTGAAACAAATCCAAATACATCATCACCGGGTATTGGTTTACAGCAATTTGCTAATGCATAAACAATTTTATCACTGCTTTCACCAAAGATGATGAGTTCAGAATCTTTTGATGTACCGGTTTTATGCGGATCGTATTCATGTTTGTGGTCTATAGCAGGTTTTACAGGTTTTGGCAGTTCAAGTTTATCGCCAATAATTTGTAAATCCTTTATTTCTTTAAGATCAATTGTTTTGGTTGCAATTTTATAAAACAACTCTAATTGAGATGGAAGTTTATAAAACAGAGTGAGTGTTTCTACATTATGCACATCAAATGAAGCACCCAATTGTTCCAGTTTCCGTTGCAACACATATTTACCATCATCGGCCACTTTTCTTTTTTCTTCTTTGAGTGCATCTTTTATTTTACTTCTTGCTTTTGCAGTAACAACATAACTTAACCAGTCTTCGCTTGGTTTTTGTTTGCTGCTTGTAATGATTTCAATCTGATCGCCACTGCGGAGTTTGTGAGCAATAGGTACCAGTTTATGATTCACTTTTGCACCAATACATTTGCTTCCCACATCACTATGTACGCCAAAAGCAAAATCAAGAGCAGTAGCTCCCAGAGGCAACATTTTTACATCTCCTTTTGGAGTGTACACATAAATTTCTTCAGCTAAAAAAGAGCTTTTAAAATCTTGTAAAAAGTCCAATGAACTGCTATCCTGATTATTTAATACTTCACGAATGTTGTGAAACCATTTATCAAAACGGTCTTCATCACCACTTCCCTCTTTGTATTTCCAGTGTGCTGCCAACCCTTTCTCCGCAATTTCATTCATTCTCTTTGTACGTATTTGCACTTCCACCCATTTGCCCTGTGGCCCCATTACGGTTGTGTGCAAAGCTTCATAACCATTACTCTTTGGGTTACTTAACCAGTCACGGAGACGTTCAGGCGAAGGTGTATACATATCCGTTACAATAGAATAAGCTTTCCAGCAATCTTCTTTTTCTCTTTCAGGTGGTGAATCAACAATCATGCGGATTGCAAACAGATCATATACTTCTTCAAAGCTTACTCCTTTCTTTTTTATTTTGTTGGAAATAGAGTGTATGGATTTTGGTCGGCCGTAAATTTCAAAACCACTAAAACCTGCCTTCTCCATTTTTTCTTTGATAGGCTTAATAAACTCGTTGATATAGCGGCTGCGTTCCCTTTTAGTTTCTGATAATTTGCGTGCTATTTCTTTGTAAATATCTGGCTCCAGGTATTTCATGGCCAGATCTTCCATTTCTGTTTTGATATTATACAAACCAAGCCTGTGAGCAAGAGGTGCATAGATATAAACTGTTTCACTTGATACTTTTAACTGCTTTTCACGCTTCATACTGTCAAGCGTACGCATATTATGTAAACGATCTGCCAGTTTAATTAAAATCACTCTTGGATCATCAGTAAGCGTTAATAAAATCTTTTTAAAATTTTCTGCTTGCTGTGTTGAGTTCGCATCAACTACTGTTGATATTTTAGTTAACCCATCAATAATTCTTGCTATTTCATTTCCAAACTCACGGGCCACATCTTCCAATGTAACATCGGTATCTTCAACTGTATCGTGTAATAAAGCACAGATGGTTGAACGCACACCTAACCCAATTTCTTCCACACAAATTTGTGCAACCGCTAAAGGATGCAAAATGTAAGGCTCGCCACTTTTACGACGCATTGTTTTATGTGCTTCTGCTGCCATTTCAAAGGCAGTTCGCACTAATTCCTTATCGCCCTTTTTTAGTTTTGTTTTAAGCGCCCTTAATAAACTACGGTAATAACGAAGTATTTCCTTTTTTTCCTGTTCGGGTGTTAAGGAGTAGGCCGGTATGGTGGTTATTGTTTCCAGTAAAAGCGAATTTACGAAAAAGCTATCTTCCAATATGAATGAATGATTGAAAACCCTACCTTTGCAGCCCGTTTTTAAACAAAAGTTCTTCCGGATGTGGTGAAATTGGTAGACACGTCAGACTTAGGATCTGATGCCGTAAGGTGTGGGGGTTCGAGTCCCTCCATCCGGACAAAACAGGCCCCTCCAACCTCCCCAAAGGGGAGGCTTTTTTAACAGCTTACAGCTCATAGCTTAAAGCTAAAAGCAGAATTGATATGGCAACAGTAACAAGAGAAAACATTGGTTTGTTAAACGACAAGCTCACTGTAAAAATTACAAAAGAGGAATACTTCCCAACGTTTGAAAAAACACTCAAGACTTATAGTAAACAGGCAAATATTCCCGGCTTTCGCAAAGGAATGGTACCTGCAGGTATGGTTAAGAAAATGTATGGCCCCGGCATTTTTACTGAAGAAGTAATACGCAATATTGAAAAAGGCCTCAATGATTACCTGGCAAGTGAAAAGCTTGACATCTTTGCTCAGCCGCTTCCATTACTTAACAGTGATTTTAAACCTAATATTGATAGCCCTTCTGACTATAGTTTTGATTTTGAAATTGGGTTAAAACCCGCTTTTGAATTCAATCTTAAAAATACTCCAGCTCCCTATTTTAAAGTACAAGCAACTACTGAAATGATAAACCAGGAGATTGAGCGCCTGCAAAACCGTTTTGGTAAAATGACTGAGCCTGAAACCATCAGCAGCGAAGACAATGTTTTAAACTTATTGTTTGAAGAATGTGATGCTGAAGGAAACCTGCTGGAAGGTGGATTGAAAAAAGACAATTCTTTATTGGTAAAATATTTTAAAGAAGACAGCCGTAAAAAGCTGATGGGTTTAAAAAAAGACGACACTATAGTTGTGCAGTTAACTGAAGCCTTTGATGAAAAGGAATGTGATTGGGTAATTGAAGACCTGGGATTAAAAGAAGTTGTTGCTGCCGAACAAAAATTCTTTAAACTTACTATTACAAAAGTTGGCTTAATAGAAAAGAGAGAGTTAAATGAAGAGTTTTTTAAAGAAGCTCTCCCCGGAAGAGATATAAAAACGGAAGCTGAATTTTTGGCTGCCATTGAAGCAGACATACAGGCTTATTGGGATAAACAAAGCAGCAACCAGTTACAACATCATTTATATCATGTATTACTGGAAGAAACAAAAATGGAATTACCTGAAAGTTTTTTGAAAAAATGGCTGGCTACTTCTACTGATCCAAAATCTGGTGACAAAGAACCCAAAACTCCAGAGCAAATAGAAGCTGAATTTCCAACTTTCATTAATCAACTTCGCTGGACATTGATCAGCGATAAAATTATTACAGAAAACAATCTTGAAGTAACACAGGAAGAAATAAAAAACAGCCTGAGACTACAAGTGTTGAGTTATTTTGGTTCAATGAATTTAGGAGATAATAATCTTGATTGGATGGATCAGTATGTAGAAGGTTTGATGAAAGATGAACAACAGGTTGATGGCACATACCGCCGCATTGTAACAGAAAAAGTTTTTAACTGGGCAGAGCAACAGGTGAATAAAGACGAAAAAATTGTAAGTGCTGAAGAATTTATTAAAATGAATGAAGAACATCAGCATCATCATCATTAAGAAGTACGAAATACCAAATACGAAGTACGAAATAAAAACAGTCCCGCTGAGTAATTGGCGGGATTTTTTTGTTGAAAAAAGAATTGCAGATGAAGGGCTGCCGGATTGAAGTGGAAAGGACATAACCCTGCCGGCGGTTGTAAACCCCGGCAGCGGTTTGTACTTGTAACGAAAAGCCGGAACAAATGTTGAATATTGATCAAAAATTTCACAGCCCCAACTTTTTTTCTTTTCTTGTCAGATGTATTTAAGCCTTACAGACAGTTGGTTGAACATTCATCTTTTAAGTTTTAAGTTTCAACTTGTTTTTCCTGCCTTAATGTCTTGCTTTATTTCTTTGCATGGTATTTGAAATTATTTTTTATCCATCAGTTTCCCTTAACTTGTAACCGAAATTTTTTACTATGAATTTGAATAAAGAATTTGAAAAATACGCCATTAAAGACCAGGGTATTTCCAGCGCTACATTACATAATTATCAAACACATTTTAACCCCAGCAATCTTACTCCTTATATTATTGAGGAACGGCCAATGAATGTTGCAAGTATGGATGTGTTTTCTAGATTAATGATGGACCGGATTATTTTCCTTGGTGAACCTATTAACGACTATGTTGCCAATATTGTAACAGCACAGTTGTTGTTTTTAGAAAGTACAGATCGTACAAGAGATATACAGATGTATATTAATAGTCCGGGTGGCAGCATTTATGCCGGCTTAGGTATATATGATACCATGCAGTATATTACTCCCGATGTGAGTACCATCACCATTGGTATTGCAGCAAGTATGGGTGCAGTACTCATGTGTGCAGGCACCAAAGGCAAACGCACAGCATTAAAACATTCAAGAGTGATGTTACACCAACCATATGGTGGAGCTGGTGGCCAGGCTACCGATATCCAGATTATGGTGAATGAAGTAAAAAAACTCAAGAATGAGTTGTATGAAATCATTGCTTATCACAGTGGTCAGACTTTTGATAAAGTAAAAGAAGATAGTGACCGTGACTTCTGGATGAAAGCCAGCGAAGCAAAAGATTATGGATTAGTTGATGAAGTATTAGTAATGAATCCAAGAAAAACAAAAGAAAGCTAAACGTTAAAAAACCGAAAAAACAATGTATCAGCATTATTTAAAATATCCGATCAAGTTTGAAGAAGATGATGAGCCAAAAGAAAATCCGCTGGAGAATTTTACTGCAGCTGCATTTGGTCCCTACAATAAAAAATTTCTTGAAGAGCGTAAAATCTTTTTCTGGGGTGTAGTACATGATCAATCTGCCAAAGAAATTGTAAATAAGCTTTTGTACCTGGAAGCAATGAAACCCGGTGAGGAAATTAAATTGTTTATCAATAGCCCCGGTGGTGTGGTTACAAGTGGTATGGTGATTTATGATACCATGAAAATGATCAGTTCACCGGTAAGCACCATTTGTATGGGAATGGCAGCATCAATGGGTTCAATTTTACTGAGCGGAGGCACCAAAGGCAAACGCTTTATTTATCCGCATGGAGAAGTAATGATTCACCAGCCAAGCATTGGCGGTGCACAGGGAACCAGTGCCGATCTTGAAATACTTGCTACACAAATAGCCAAAACAAAAGACCTGGGAGCACAAATTCTTTCAAAAAACTGTAATCAACCGTTAGAAAAAGTATTGAGAGATTTTGACCGTGATTACTGGATGAATGCACAAGAGGCTGTTGAATATGGAATTGTAGATGCCGTTTTAGATAAATTGTAATTAAAATAATACTTATTTATACCCCTGGAAATGCTAGTCTTTGCCAGGGGTATTTTCTTCTGGTATAAACCAAAGGCTTTCTTTATCTTTGAAGTTGGGTTATTTAACCAGCCCAATACCTAAAATCCATTACTAATGGCGAAAAACAATATGCTACACTGTTCATTTTGTGGTAGAAGCAGAGACGAAGTAAAAATCCTCATAGCCGGACAGGAAGGCCATATCTGCGAAAATTGCGTAGAACATGCACAGGAAATCATTGCACAGGAATTAGTATTGCGTAATGAAACAACTTCATCCAACTTTAAACTGAATGTAAAAAAACCAATTGAAATTAAACGGTTTTTAGATGAATATATCATTGGCCAGGATGATGCTAAAAAAGTTTTATCTGTAGCAGTTTACAACCACTACAAACGTTTAAAACAAAAAACGGAAAGTGAAGTTGAAATAGAAAAAAGCAATATTGTAATGGTGGGCGAAACAGGAACGGGTAAAACATTGCTTGCTAAAACCATTGCCCGTTTGTTAAATGTTCCTTTTGCTATTGTTGATGCAACCGTATTTACAGAAGCAGGTTATGTGGGTGAAGATGTGGAAAGTATTCTTACCCGTTTATTACAGGTTTGTAATTATGATGTAGCTGCTGCGGAAAAAGGAATCGTTTATATTGATGAAATTGATAAAATTGCCCGTAAAGGTGATAACCCATCTATAACCCGTGATGTAAGTGGTGAAGGTGTACAACAAGGAATGTTGAAATTGCTTGAAGGAACTGAAGTATTAGTTCCACCGCAAGGCGGAAGAAAACATCCTGAACAAAAACTCATTAAAATAAACACTCAAAACATCCTGTTTATATGCGGTGGTGCTTTTGATGGTATTGACAGAGTAATTGGTCGCCGAGTTAACACCAATGCAATTGGTTTTAATGTAAATAAAGAAGAACAGGAACACATGAAGAAAAACCTGCTGCAATATGTAAATGCACAGGATTTAAAATCATTTGGATTGATTCCTGAATTACTGGGACGTTTACCTGTAATTACACATCTGAATCCTTTGGATACAGAAACACTTCGTGAAATTTTAGTAACACCAAAGAATGCACTCATTAAACAATATCATAAGTTATTTGAACTGGAAGGTATTGAACTGATGATTGATGATGATGTGTATGATTTTATGGTTTCAAAAGCGATGGAATATAAATTGGGAGCAAGAGGATTGCGTAGTATTTGTGAAAGTATATTAACAGATGCTATGTTTGATTTACCCGGTAGTGATGAAAAGAAATTTCATCTTACACTTGAATACGCAAGCCGTAAGTTTGATAAGAGCAAGCTGAGTATGCTGAAAGTAGCATAAGCACAAGTACGAGGTACGAAGTAATAAATACGAATGTGAACTATATTGAAACCTGTTGATTATTTTCAGCAGGTTTTTTTATTCCTTTACATTTGGGGTGATAACTACATTATAAACTTAAATATTCCCCTTTAGGGGTCAGGGGCTTATGCAGGAATTAATTGATAGATTGATGGCCGAAGGGTTAACGGAAAAACAAGCTTACAAAGCAATAGAAGTGATTAAGAATTTTTCAAAAGAAAAATTTCCCATTTTTAGCAGTGCAATTGATGGTTTGTTTGGGAAATATGGAAAAAAAGAAGAAGATTTCTTAGATTGAATAAAAAAAAGTCGTTTTTAACGACTTTCAATTTTTGATTAAATCAACTTATTTCAACTGTTCCCGGGCAATTACAATTTTTTGTATTTCACTTGTGCCCTCTCCAATTGTACAAAGTTTTGAATCACGGTAATATTTTTCAACAGGAAAATCTTTGGTATAGCCGTAGCCTCCAAAAATCTGTACCGCATCATTACTTATTTTTACAGCACTTTCACTGGCATAATATTTTGCCATAGCCCCAGCTTCTGTAACTTTTTCGCCACGGTTTTTAAGATCGGCTGCTTTCATTATTAATAATTCAGCTGCAGCAATTTCCGTTGCCATATCTGCCAATTTGAAAGATATTCCCTGAAAGTTTGAAATAGGCTGATCGAACTGATAACGCTCCTGTGAATATTTTAAAGCAGCTTCATAAGCACCTTTGGCAATACCAAGGGATAATGCAGCAATGGAAATACGTCCGCCATCTAATATTTTTAATGCCTGCCTGAAACCATCTCCCACCTCTCCTATCCTGTTTGCATCGGGTATGCGGCATTGGTCAAAAATCATTTCTGATGTTTCACTGGCACGCATACCCAATTTGTTTTCTTTTTTGCCTGCTTTAAAACCTGTTGTTCCTCTTTCTACAATAAAAGCAGTTGAGTTGCCACTTGTTCTGGGTTCACCTGTTCTTGCAATAACAACCGCTACTTCAGCGCTAATTCCATGAGTTATCCAGCATTTGGTTCCGTTTAATATCCATTCATTGCCTTCTTTTGTTGCCGTTGTTTTCAAATTGCCTGCATCACTTCCGGTATTAGGTTCTGTTAATCCCCAGGTACCTAGCCATTCGCCTGTTGCCAATTTTGGCAAGTATTTGTTCTTTTGTTCTTCATTACCACAATACAAAATATGGCCAGTGCATAAAGAGTTATGAGCAGCTAAACTAAGACCAATAGAACCACAAACTTTAGCCACTTCTTCAATAGCTGCTACATATTCAAAATAACCAAAACCACTGCCGCCGTATTGTTCGGGAACAAAAATGCCCATTAACCCCAGCTTACCCATTTCGTGCATTACATCCTTAGGAAAATACTGGGCTTCGTCCCACTCCATTACATGAGGATGAATATTTTTTATTGCAAAATCACGGGCAACTTGTGCTACATGATCAGTTATCTCGTTCTTTGAAAAATTCATCTTTAAGTTTATTATTAAATCAAAACTAAATAGTGCTTAAGGTATCTTAACTGAACCGATTTACAATGAAAAAGGATCATTTAAAACCAAGTTCAGAATGATTAAAATAAGTTGAGCCATGTTCTGACCCTCAAACCAGCAACATGACTCAACTGTATTTCATATAACAATCAATCGAAACGGCAATGCAAATATAGGAGAATTGCTAACATGTGTTAGTAATTTGAAAAATTTTATTTTCCCTCTTTTTCAACGGTTAAATAAGGAGCAATTTTAGCAAATAAACCTTCATCAATTGCACCCAGCTTTTGCAATTCACTCACCGTTTTAAAAGGACCATGTTCATTACGGTATTGAATAATGGCATTTGCAACTGCATATTTCAGATAAGGGTGTGATTTTAAAACATCCAGTGTTGCCTCATTTAAATTTATTTTTACAACAGCTGATTGTTTAACCTGGAGTTGTGATTTGATTTTCTGAAAAGTTGAATCTGGTAAACCAAAAGTTTCTCCTACCTGCTCAACAGAAACAAAACCTCCAAGCTTTGTACGAAAGTTGATAATACGTTGTGACAATTTTGAACCAATTCCATTTAACTTTTTCCATTCAGTTGTATCTGCATTATTAATATCAATGAATATAACTTTTGATTCTTTGCTTTCAAATTTCTTTACAGTTGAAAAAGTACCTGTAACCGATTCTTTATTTGTCGTTTCAAGTGGTTCTATGTTAGCATAAGGTACTAGTCGCTCATATTCTTCCTTTCTTAAGCCATATATATGCTGTAAATCTTCGGGTTTTCTGAACTGCCCACCTTTACTTCTATAGTTAAGAATTGTTTGAATGGTTTTATCCCTTAACCCAAGCCTTTTCCAATCTTCCGCACTTGCAGTATTAGGATTAAAATAAAACAGATCCCCGGTTATTTCAGTCTTTTCAAATTTTTTATAGGGTGGATATTTGGGTTGATCATACTGATCGGCAAAATCTTTTTCACTCCTGTTATCATTCTTTTGTGAAATTTTAAGTTGTGCCAGTTGACGTTCAGCAGCTGTATCAACAACAATAGAAACATCATCCTTTACCAAAAAAGGAAACATTGCAGGGAGTAAAGCAAAAAAAACAGCGAAGAACAACAATACAAAAACGGCCCTTCTTTCTTTTTTTGAAAAAGTAAAATACTCTTTTATCCAATTTTTTTTACCCGAAAGCATTTTTAAATATAAGATGAGATCTTAATTCAAAAAATACTACTAAGCGGGTATAAACAGACATTATAAATCTGATTATTTCAAAACAAGCGAATACAAAATTGGTTGATTATAACTGTAGTGTTAATCCGTCATATCCCAGATGAATTCCCTCGGGCAATTCACTTTCAATTTCATCGTGCAAACCCAGCTGGTGGCTGATGTGGGTAAAATAAGCTTCAGGTACTTCAAGTTCCTGTACAAGTGCAATGGCTTCTTCTAAATTATAATGAGATATGTGCTTTTCTTTTCGAAGTGCATTTAACACCATTACTTTACTGCCTCTTATTTTTTCTTTTTGATCTTCTTCAATTTGATTGGCATCGGTGATATAAGTAAATGGTCCAAACCTAAAACCAAGTACCGGCATTTTTAAATGCCATACCAATATAGGCTGAATAGTGAGATCATTAATTTTGAATGCCTTGTCGGTAATGGTATGCAGATTTATTTCAGGAACACCAGGGTATTTTGTATCGGAAAATGCATAATAAAAATCTCTGCGAAGTGCTTCTTCTGTAAGATAATTACAATAAACCTCCATTGGTTTTTGTGTAATGAAGTTAAAAGAACGTACATCATCAAGCCCCGCCATATGATCTTTGTGCGGATGAGTAAAAATGATTGCATCTACTTTTTTAACTCCTAACCGTAACATCTGGTATCGAAAATCAGGTGTGGTATCAACAACAATTGTTGTTTCTGCAGTTTCAACCATAATACTGCTGCGAAGGCGGTTATCTTTTTTATTTGCTGATGTACAAACTTCACAACTACAACCAATCATTGGAACACCGCTGCTGGTGCCCGTACCTAGAAAAGTAATTTTAATGGAAGGATAGTTCAAAATATAAAATTAGAAATGAAAAATGAGAAATAAACCCGCCTGACCGGACGGGCAGGAAATGAGAAAGTGAGTGTTTGGAGTAATTACTTTCTAATTTGTCATTATACATTTTTTATTTCTCTGTTTACTTCTTTTATTCTTCTGTTTGTTTTGCTGCAGTAAGTGCCAAAACCTCATCATATAATTTCTGTGAATCTGCTGTTAATGCATCATAATTAATATTTACCTTGGGTATAAGATCAATTACCGTACTTACCCTGCTTTCTAAAAGAAGAAATTTATTCAATACCACTACTTTTCTTTCTTCCAGTATACAATAACCGCTCTGAAAGTTTCCTCTTTCATAACGTACAACATAACCACTTTCTTCAAGGATGGCTTCTAATTTATCTAAAGTTGATTGATTGTATTTCATTTTCGTTTCCATCCCCTAAAGTGGGTATCTGGATAAATGCAAAATTATCAGTACAAAGGGTTGTAATGTGTATTTCACACAATCATTTTTCCACAAACTTCTAATTAATATAAAATAATTGAACAATATATTACTTACTGGTCATTCTTATTACCGGAATAATCATTTCTTCCAGGCTTACACCACCATGCTGAAATGTATTCCGGTAGAAATTAACGTAATAATTATAGTTATTAGGATAGCATAAGAACATATTTTCTTTAGCAAAGATGAATGACGAATTTACATTAGGTACAGGTAATCCCACTTCTGCCGGATTACGAAAGGCCAATACATCTTTTGGTTCAAAATTTAAATTGCGCCCATGCTTATAGCGGATATTAGTTGTGGTTTCTTTATCACCAATAACCTTAGCTGGCTTTTGCACTCTGATGCTTCCATGGTCTGTTGCTAATACAATATTGATTTTTTTATCGGCAATTTTTTTCAATGCGCTATTTAATGGAGAATGTTCAAACCAGCTGTTGGTAATACTCCTGTAACTCTTTTCATCATTGGCCAGTTCTTTTAACACTTCCATTTCTGTTCTTGCATGGCTGAGCATATCAACAAAATTATAGATGATGATGTTGATGTCATTTTGCAGAAAGTTGTGAATATTATTTACCAGATCCTGACCTGATTGATGATTTAAAACTTTTGTGAATGAAACTTTCAGATCTCCTTTTCCCAGTCGTTGTAATAAAGCTCTTACAAATTCCTGCTCATGTAAATTTTTCCCTCCTTCATCATTGTCGTTTTTCCATTGTTGTGGAAATTTCTTTTCAATATCCATAGGTAACAAACCGCTGAAAATAGCATTACGGCAATATTGAGTGGCTGTTGGCAAAATGGAATAATAAGATTCTTCTTCAACTATGCGAAAGTTTTCTGAGAATAAGGGTTGAATTGATTTCCATTGATCAAACCGAAGGTTATCAATTAAAATAAAAAACAAGGGAACTCCTTTTTCAGCATGTGGCAATACTTTTTGCTGAAACAAAGTATGGCTCATTACAGGGGTATCTTTTGCATTGGGCTTTAGCCATTGTGCATAGTTTTTTGAAATGTATTTAAAAAATTCGTTGTTGGCTTCATCTTTCTGAGTTTGAAAAACTTCACTCATTTCGGGGCTATTGGCTCTGCTGATCTCCAGCTCCCAATACACAAGTTTTTTATAAATTTCCATCCACTCATTATAATCAGGATTGCTGTTTAGTGCCATAAATAAATTACGAAACTGCTGCTGGTAAGTTGTAGTTGTTTTTTCACTAACCAGCCTTTTGTTATCAATGATCTTTTTTAAACTCAGCCAAACCTGGTTAGGGTTTACCGGTTTTATTAAATAATCACTTATTTGTGAACCAATCGCATCATCCATTAAATTTTCTGTTTCATTTTTTGTGATGAGTACTATAGGAATAGATTGGTTAATTTCTTTCATTTTTGTAAGCGTTTCCAACCCTGTTATACCGGGCATGCTTTCATCCATCAGCACCACATCAACCGGATTTTCTTTAATATAATCAATGGCATCAAACCCGTTTGTAAGTGTATGTACTTCATACCCTTTATTTTCAAGGAACATTTTTTGTGATTGAAGACTTTCTATTTCATCATCTACCCAGAGAATTTTTGCAATTGGCATGTACTGTTTTTTTATTGAATGTAAGTTAACCCATCAAATTACAATATAAAGAATCAAATGTTTACATACTACCTTTGCCTACCTCAAAAAAGAGATTTAACAAATTGAATTAAAGCAATCAAATCAAAAAATAAACAAAAGACTTTTTATTTTAAAAGACAACATAGACATGAAGTTTAGAAAAATAGTGAACGATCCGGTTTATGGATTTATTACGTTTGATGATGAACTGATTTACCGGGTGCTTTCTCATCCTTTTTACCAGCGGTTACGCCGAATACATCAGATGGCGCTTGCACACCTGGTATACCCGGGTGCAGTACATACTCGTTTACATCATAGCATGGGCGCCTATCATTTAATGTACCAGGCACTTAATGAATTAAAAAGTAAAGGAGTTGAAATTACCCCACAAGAAGATCAGGCAGCAAAACTGGCCATTCTTTTGCACGATGTGGGGCACGGTCCATTTTCACATGCGTTGGAACATGTGTTAATTGAAGATGTGCATCACGAAGATATTTCCCTGCTCATTTTTGAGTATTTAAATAAAGAGTTCAATGGGGCTCTTGATTTGGCAATTTCCATTTTTAAAGGCACATATCATAAACCCTTTTTACATCAGCTCATCAGTAGTCAGTTGGATGTAGACCGAATGGATTATTTAACCCGTGATAGTTTTTACAGTGGCGTTAATGAGGGCGTGATTGGTTACGACCGGATCATTAAGATGTTAAACGTTCATAATTATGAACTGGTAGTTGAAGAAAAAGCCATTTATTCCATTGAAAAATTTCTGGTGGCCAGGCGTTTAATGTACTGGCAGGCTTACCTGCATAAAGCTGTTTTAAGTGCAGAAAATATGCTGGTTAAAATTTTAGACCGGGCAAGAGTACTTGCCAAAAGTGATTCAACTCTGTTTTCTACCACTGCGGTACTTGATGAATTTTTACGTACAACACAATCGGCCCATTTCATAAAAAATAATTTGCCTAAGTTTTGCGAGTTGGATGATTACGACATTCTTGCTTCTGTTAAAAAATGGATGCATCACCCCGACAAAGTATTAAGTACTTTAAGCAAAAACTTATTGAATAGAAATATGCTTAAAACAAAGCTTCAAATGCAACCATTCAGTGAAAAAGAAATTGCAAGTATTAAGCAGAAAGTAAAAGAACAGTTCTTATTAACAGAAGAAGAAGTTTCTTATTTTGTATTTAATGGAATTGCAGAAAACAGGATGTATAACCCAGGTAATGAACGAATAAATATTTTATTTAAAGATGGAAGCGTAAGAGACATTTCAGAAATAGAATATGGGCTTATCCACAAGGCCATTGAAAGCCCGGTTAAAAAATTCTACCTTTGCCACCCTGCTTTGAATTAAAAATGTGGGAAACAATATCATAAAAGGTTGGTGAGAATCGTTTTTGAAGGTAACTTTAAAATTATATAAGCACTCATAAATGGAGTTTTCGGCATCACAAATTGCACTCATTATTAATGGCAAAGTAGAAGGGAACCCCGACGCTACCGTACACTCTTTCAGTAAAATTGAAGAAGCTGTTGCCGGTCATCTGGCATTTTTAGCCAATCCTAAATACGAAGATTATTTATACTCTACCGGTGCTTCAGTGATTATTATTAACGAATCGCTTGAGCTGAGACAGCCCGTAGAAGCAGCATTAATCAGAGTGCCCGATGCTTACAGTGCATTTGCCACTTTATTGCAGGCATATGAAAAAATTATAGCCCAAAAAATGGTTGGCATTCAGGAGTTTTCATATGTATCAAAAACTGCCGAAATAAGTGAACATGTTTTTGTAGGCGCTTTTTCATATGTAGGAGATAATGTAAAACTTGGCAAGAATGTAAAAATATATCCTCACTGTTTCTTAGGTAATAATGTAGTGGTTGAAGAAAACAGCATTCTGCATCCTGGCGTAAAAATTTATCATGATTGTGTTGTTGGTAAAAATGTCATTATTCATGCAGGAACGGTTTTAGGTGGCGATGGTTTTGGATTTGCACCACAACCAGATGGCACCTATAAAAAAGTGCCCCAGATTGGAAATGTGATTATTGAAGATGAAGTAGAAATTGGATCAAACAGTTGTATTGACAGGGCAACGCTTGGTTCTACTATTATTCATAAAGGAGCTAAACTGGATAATCTCATTCAGATAGCACACAATGTTGAAGTAGGAACCCATACGGTTATTGCGGCTCAAACAGGCGTAAGCGGCAGTACCAAAATTGGCAATAATGTTATGATTGGCGGACAAGTAGGTATTGTTGGCCATATCTCCATTACAGATGGCACCCGTATTAACGCACAAAGTGGTGTTAGTAAATCAATAAAAAATCCAAACTCTGTACTTACAGGCTCACCGGCATTTGATTATACCAGCACCCTACGCAGCCAGGCAATTTTCAGAAATTTGCCTGATTTGGAGAAACGCATTGCTGAACTTGAGTTGTTGATAAAGCAACTCTTGGCCGAAAAAGAAAGCATATGATTTTCATTGCTTTGTAGCCAAATAACACATTCCCCTCTTTTTTATTACTTTCGTGCCCATGAATAACAGTAACGGCAACGAGAATTCATACCAACATACCATTGCAAATACAATCCAAATCTCTGGTGTTGGAATTCACTCCGGCCAATCAGTTAATATAACTATTGAACCTGCCGAACCTAATACAGGTATTATTTTTCAACGAATTGACATTGAAGGCCAGCCCAAAGTGAAAGCTGATGTTGATTTTGTAACTGAAACCAAACGAAGCACTACTTTATCAAATAATGGTGCAACTGTTAATACTATTGAACATTTACTTGCCGCTTTTATTGGTTGTGAAATAGATAATGCTCTTGTAAAAATTGATGGACCGGAAGTTCCCATTCTTGATGGCAGTTCAAGACCATTTGTGGAAGCATTGGAAAAAGTTGGAAGCAAAAAACAGGAAGCCATTAAAACATGGTATACCATTGATCATAACATCTATTTCCTTGATGAAGAAAAGAAAGTAGAAATGGTTGCAATGCCTGCCAATGAGTATCGTATTAATACATTAATTGATTTTAATTCTCCGGTATTAGGCACACAACATGCACAATTAAAAAATGTAAAAGACTTTAATGAGGAAATTGCATGTTGTCGTACTTTTTCTTTCTTTCATGAGCTGGAGTTCTTGTTAAAAAATAATTTGATTAAAGGTGGCGATTTAAATAATGCCATTGTTGTGGTTGATAAACCCGTTACTGATGAACAACTGGAAACATTATCAAAAGCATTTGGCAAAGAGAAATTCAGTATAACAAATGAAGGATATCTCAATAACCTTCAATTACGTTTTCCCAATGAACCGGCCAGGCATAAATTGCTCGATCTCGTTGGTGATTTAGCATTAGTAGGTATGCCGTTTAAAGCACACATTATTGCAAACCGTCCCGGCCATGCAAGCAATGTGGAATTTGCAAAAAAGATTAAAGATCACATTAAGAAAAACCGCCTAAAAGCGAATGTGCCTGCTTATTATCCTGAAAAACCACCGGTACATGATGTAACCGCTATTGAAAAAATATTACCACACAGGTATCCTTTTTTATTGGTTGATAAAATCATTGAATTAACCGACACAATGATTGTTGGGGTAAAGAATGTTACTTATAATGAACCCTATTTTACGGGTCATTTTCCCGGCAACTATATAATGCCCGGCGTATTACAGATTGAAGCGCTGGCACAATGTGGTGGCGTATTAGCCATTCCAAAAAATACTACAGATAAATATGATACCTATTTTCTGAAAGTAGATAACTGTAAATTCAAACAGAAAGTTGTTCCCGGCGATACCTTAATTTTAAAGATGGAATTAAAAAACCCTATCCGCCGTGGAATTTGTGAAATGAGAGGAACCATATTTGTGGGCAGCAAAATTGTTTGCGAAGCCGATCTTACTGCTCAAATTGTAAAACGACCAACTAATGATTAGTAATCTTGCTCATATACACCCCAATGCTCAAATAGGGAAAAATGTTACTATTGATCCCTTTAGTGTAATTCATGATGATGTAATTATTGGAGAGGGCACGCATGTTATGAGTAATGTAACCGTGTTTTCCTGTTCAAGAATAGGAAAGAATTGTAAAATTTTCCCTGGAGCTGTTATTGGTGCTGTACCTCAGGATTTAAAATTTAAAGGAGAATATACACTTGCAGAAATTGGAGACAACACCACCATTCGTGAATGTGTAACAGTACACAGAGGTACAACAGATAAAAAAACGACAAAAATTGGAAGTAACTGCCTAATAATGGCATACGCACATGTGGCGCATGATTGTATTGTTGGTAATCATGTAATTCTTGCCAATGCAGTACAACTTGCTGGCCATGTAACGGTTGATGATTTTGCAATTATTGGTGGCTTGAGTGCTGCACACCAGTTTACACATATAGGCAGGCATACTTATATTGCCGGCATGAGTGCTATACGCAAAGATGTTCCTCCTTTTGTTAAAGCAGCCAGAGAGCCATTGAGTTATGTTGGAATAAATAATGTGGGTTTAAGCCGCAGAGGGTATTCAAAAGAAACCATTGATGAAATTTTTAAGATCTATCATATTCTGTTTGTAGAAAGACACATCGTTTCAAAAGCTGTAGAGCTTATTGAAGTGATGCTGCCATTATCAGAAACCAGGGAAGAGATCATGAGCTTTATTAAAAAGTCTGAGATCGGTATCATTAAACGTAAAAATCAAAACACATCTGATGAAGATATTGCTTTCTGATGCAGGCAAGCGATACAACAGGGAATGGATTTTTCGTCATCTTACTTACGAATTCAACAGCAGTAATGCATATGCCCTTACCGGAAACAACGGATCGGGTAAATCAACTTTATTACAGGTAATAGGCGGTGCTGTTCAGCATTCAGAAGGAAAAATTGAATACTCCAAAAATAATCAGCCTATTGCAGATGAAAATCATCATCAGCAAATCAGTATTGCAGCACCGTATTTAGAACTAACAGAAGAAATGACACTCACGGAGTTTTTACACTTTCATCAATCGTTTAAACCATTTCTTTCTTCTTTATCAGTACAACAAATCATTTCTATCCTACAGTTAGAAAATGCATCTGAAAAACAAATCCGAAATTACAGCAGTGGTATGAAGCAACGGGTTAAATTGGCACAGGCCATTTTAAGTGATGTGCCTGTTGTTTTGCTTGATGAACCCTGTACCAATTTAGATGCTGATGGTATTTCATTATATCATCGTTTAATCAATGATTACTGTGGAGACCGGCTGCTGATAGTAAGCAGCAATGATGAAACTGAATACAGTTTCTGTAATTATAAACTGATGATGGCTGATTATAAAAACTAAGCGAATGGTTTAAAGTTTCAGGTTACAGGTTTAAGGTTTTTTAAGATCAATACATCTTTAATATCATTGTAAGCTTTGAATTACAGAAACGTTCAACATGAAATCTTAACCAACAAAATTTCATTTTAAATCACAAAGCAAATGTTTTTCATCAACTCACTAATATAACAGCAAAGGAAAAATTCCCCGGTTACTTCGGGAAGTTTATACATACAGGAACTTCAACCATTGCCTTCTGGGAAATAAAAGAAAACAGTCCCATTCCTGAACATGTACATATACATGAACAGATTATGCATGTACTGGAAGGAACATTTGAGTTAACTGTTGAAGGACAAACGGAGCAGCTAACTGCCAGTGCGGTGGTAACTATTCCATCTAATGTAAAACATGGAGGCAGCTCAATTACTGATTGTAAAGTAATTGATGTGTTTATGCCTGAGAGGGAAGATTATAAATAAAACGTATAAGACAACTTACAATTGTGCAGACATATTATCCTCTGCTTGCAATCAGCAAATTCAAATCTGTATACTTTAAATCAAAACGCTGACTCAAATAAAAATTTGTAAGGGCGCCTTTGTACAGATAAATGCCATTGCGGATATTCATTTTATGCCATAATAATTTATCTAACCCGCCTTCATCAGCAATTTCAATTAATAAAGGCATTAATACATTACTGATTGCCTGTGATGCAGTTCTTGCAAAACCACTGGGAATATTAGGTACACAATAGTGTATAACGCCATGTTTCATAAATATGGGGTTTTCATGACTGGTTACTTCACTTGTTTCAAAACACCCACCTCTATCAATACTTACATCAACAATAACACTACCGGGACGCATATTAGCTACCATTTCTTCTGAAACAACAATGGTAGTTCTTGCCCCACCAATTGAAGACAAAGCACCTACTGCTACATCACAGGTCTTTAATTGTTTGGAAAGAATTTTAGGTTCAATAACGGAAGTCCACATGCGATGCCCAATGGCTGTTTGCATGCGTTTCAACTTATAAATATTATTATCAAACACTTTTACACTTCCACCCATTGCTAATGCAGTACGTGCTGCATATTCACCCACAATGCCAGCACCAATAATAATTACTTTGGTTGGTGGTATGCCGCTGATGCCACCTAATAAAACCCCTTTCCCATTGTTAAAACTGCTTAAGTATTGTCCGGCAATAAGCATAACAGCACTACCAGCAATTTCACTCATGCTTCGCACAATGGGGTTGTGACCAGAATCATCTTTTAAATTTTCAAATGAAAGACCGGTAATTCGGCGTTCCATCATGGCTTCTAAAATCTCTGCTTTCATTACAGCCAGGTGAATAGGAGAAATGATTGTTTGGCCCGGCTTAAGTAATTCAATTTCCTGTTCACTGACAGGTGCAGATTTAATAAGTGTATCACATTGATAAACTTCCTTTCTTTCATAGGCTATTTTGGCCCCTGCTTCACTGTAATCTTTATCGGTAAAGTGTGAACCTTCCCCAGCCAGGTATTCAATAACTACCCGATGCCCATTACTTACCAATACACTCACTGCATCGGGTGTTAATGAAATCCTGTTTTCCTGAAATAATTGTTCTTTGGGGATGCCAATAAACAACTGAGCACCTTTGGATTTTACATCCAGCGTTTCTTCTAATGTTTCGTAACTGAATGATGCGCTGACAATGGGTTTCTGTAATGCCATACAACCGTTATGTAAGTTTTTTAGAAAACAGCAAAATACAAAAACTAGTTTGGATATTGTATAGTTATTCTCCTTGTATTTGAATTGAGTATATCTATTTTGATAAAAACAGTATCGGCTGGTAATAAACTGTTGATTTTACCTGGCCATTCCACCAAACATAAATCACCACTATACAATACGTCTTCTACGCCTGCCTGTATAGCCTCTTCTTCGTCTTTTATCCTATACAGATCAAGATGATAAATGGTATTACCTGATTGTGTCTGATATTGGTTGATGATTGAAAATGTTGGACTACCAACGGTATCTGTTACTTTTAACACAATACATAATGCATGAATAAGTGTGGTTTTACCTGCACCCATCTCTGCATCAAAAGCCCATACTTTATATTGCTTCAGTTTGGTCCAAAGTTCTGCAGCAACAACTTCTATATTTTCTAAAGTAAATTCCGTTTGCAAGATTGTTAAATTGAATGATGGTTGCAAAGATATTGATTGAACAGCT
>DAIOWB010000001.1:0-48037 GCA_036758725.1 Lacibacter sp. | reverse complement strand
AATAATTCAGTGTTAAAGAGGTGAGCACAGGGGTTTTATGAATGAATGGTTTTATCCGTTCATGCGCCTTTTCAATTTGTTCTTTGGTAATACTCATAAAAAGTTTATTCAGCTACTGCAGCTATACAATCAATTTCAATTCCGCAACCATAATTTAATTGATTACATGGAACAACAATTCTTGCCGGACGATGATCGCCCATAATTTCAGCAAACACCTGGTTAAACTTTGGCCAGTTGGTTATATCTGCAATAAATACATTCACTTTCAGAATATGATGCAGATTACTTCCGCAGGCTGCTAAAATGGTTTCAATATTTTTCATGCATTGCCGCACTTCATCTTCAATACATGCAATTTGTGGTTCTCCTTTTTCATTTAACGGTAACTGCCCGCTAACATAAACCGTTTTGTTATGAACAATAGCAGGAGAGTAGTAGCCTTTAGGATAAGGCATTGTTTCGGGATAAATCTTTTTCATCTCCATATAAATATTTTATTTAGTGATCCATTTCAAACATACAGGTTTGGAAACAGTAATTCTTTTTTTTGTATCATCAAGTAAACCTGTTTTTTTATCGATACTGAAAATAACAATCTCATCACTATCACGGTTGGCAACCAATAAAAAATTTCCGGTAGGGTCTATTGTAAAATTTCTCGGGTGTTTACCCAAAGTGGGCTGAAAACCGGCAATAATAAGCTTTCCGTTTTCCTGATCAATTTTAAAAATCGCAATGGAGTTGGCATCACCACGGTTACTGCAATATAAAAATTTTCCATCAGGAGAAATATGAATATCTGCAGAACCCATATTGCCATCAAAACTTAACGGGTGTGCTGTTATATTTTGAATCAAAGTTAATTTCCCATCGTTATAAGAAAAGGCGCTCACTGATCCGCTTAATTCTTCCATGAGATATGCAAATTTCCCTTTTGGATGAAATTCAAAATGCCTTGGTCCGGCACCTGCTTTCACCTGTGCAAAAGCAGGATCAGCAGTTGTGAGTATGCCATAATCAAGGGCGACTTTATAAATCATTATTTTATCAATTCCTAAATCGGGGACAAATAAATATTTATAATCGGGAGAAAAAACTGTTGAATGCACATGCGGTTTTTCCTGGCGTTTTGTGTTTATACTACTGCCTTTATGTTGCATCGTTTGCTTTGGTTGATTCAATGAACCATTTGCATTGATATTAATTACAGAAAGATTTCCACTACTATAATTACCCACTACCAGGCTATTCCCTTTTTTGTTGAGACTGATATAACAGGGATGTATACCTCCGCTTGATACTTCATTCAGTTTGGTTAAAGTACCCGTGGTTTTATTAAAACTGAAAGAAGAGACTTTGCCCGGATCATCTTCATTGACTGCATAAACAAATTTCTTATTTGTAGAAATATCAAGAAAAGAAGGATTGGAAGTTTTAACCGAACTGATTTTAGTTCCTTCAGCAGTTTTTAAATTGAAATTGTAAATATAAATTCCATCGCTGCCTGCAGAAGTGTAGGTACCAATTAATAAATATGCATCCTGGGCCTTAAGAAATAAAGGAATAAGAAAACCAAGCAGAAGAATCTTTTTCATGGCTGCTAAAATAAACTATTTCATTGAGGCTGCCGTTTGTTCAATACCTTCTTTGTACGATGTTATGTTAAAATCAGGAAAAGCTTTTTCAAATTTTTCAGAACTGAACAAATAATCGTTTTCGTTCTGATATAGCATTTCAACAGCTTCTCTTATATCGCCATTAAATAAACCGGCCATTTGAATCATCCATTTGGGCAGCACCTGGTATTTGGGCTCTAAGTGAAAGGCATGTGCAACCAGTTCAACAATTTCTTTTCCGGTTAATGCATTTTTATCGGTTGGTACATGCCAAACCTGGTTATAGGCTGATGCAGTATTGCCAAGCAAGGCAGTAGCTTTTCCTGCATCAGGTGTATAAGTAAAAGAATGTTTTGTTGAGTCGTTCAACATTAATTGTGCTTTCTTCCCTTTTGCCATGTTTTCAAATACCATTGCATTTAAAAAACTTAATGGAGTTTGCGGTCCGTAAAAATCAGCACCTCTTACAATCATGGCCTGTAAGTTTCCGGTTTTTGTTTCGTCCATCAATTTTCTTGCAATTGAAGCTCTTACTTCACCTTTTTTACTACAGGGATTATATGAAGTTTCTTCTGTCATCCAGCCACTTACTTTTCCATAAGAATAAACGTTATCAAAAAAAACCAATTTGCTGTTATGATATTTGCAAGCTTCTATTACATTGCTCATAATCACCGGCCATTGTTCCCGCCATAATTTTATTCTGTATAAAATACCTGCAGTAAGAAAAACAGTTTCAGAACCTTTTACTGCATTGTTAACCTGTTCGGCAATTAATAAATCTGCAGCAATCAGTTCATCAGTTTCATTTACTTTTTTTGGCTGGCGGCTAACCAACCTGATTTTGTTTGTGTATTGTGGAAGTGTTTTGGCTATATTTTGTCCGATAACACCATTTGAACCAAGGATTGTTTGCATTTGAAAAATTTTAATTGATTAGTGGAAAACCCTGCAATGCCTGCCAGAATAATAAACTTACAAATAAGAAGTAGAAGAAAGATAACAGGTGAATTTGAAAATTAGTCCGTGCAAAAGAATATCCGCATAATGGAAGAAGTTGTAATGAATGCATACCAAAGAAATGGGCAACTCTTAAATCGCCTGCCATGGTACTCCAGTTTAAGATGGGCAACCCTTCTGATGCTGCCATATCCATCCCAACAAGATGAGTTAGTCTTGCCGCCATGAGTCCGCCTTCAAAAGCAAAAATCACAAACAACAATAAGCCCCATCTAATGCCCCATTTGTAACCATCGCTCATCCAGATAGGAAATTCTTTTTGCCTGAATAAAAGAATGTTGATGTAAAATGCCCAGAGTGTAAAGATTGTAATTGCAATACCCATCAAAGAAAAAAGAATGCCGTAGAGTGGGGTGCTGATATTAAAATGTGAAAGCCTTCCATTAGCAGCCTGCCAGGTTATTACAAACATTTCAAATAACATAGTTATAACTGTAACTATAGAAAAGATTTTAACGGCTCTTTGTTTTTGAACATAAACCAGTAACCAGCTAAACGTCCAACTGGCTATTCCAATAGAAAAATAAAATTTCATGGGTTTAATCCAGGCATTAATGCCTAGAACAATATTTTCAGTATCCAATTGAGTAAGTAGCCCACAAATAATACCTGAAATCAAAAAGATCAATCCAAACCAAAACAGAATGGGATTGCGGCTTTTAAGTTTAACGTAAAAAGATTTGATCAATGAGGTATTATCAGAAGTATGTACTTGAACTTGCTGCATGAGATAAGGTTAATTCTCAGCAAAATAATGTTTCGTTTTTATAAAACGAACTATCAGATAAAGGAATAATCCAAACGGGCCAATCATAAATGTAAAAAACAGGCATGGGATCAGTAACCAGTGATTGATATGATGTTTTTGTGCATTCTTTTTAATCCAGATGCCGATCATGAGATCAAATGCAAGAAAATGAATCCATGCAGTTGTAACAGCAACTCTGTTTGTGAATAATTCCATTACACCATTTAATGTGCTGAATTTTTCAAAATCTGCAAAGTTGAAATGGGTGGCCAGCAGCCAGGTATAAACAATGGCAAATAAAGTAACAATTATTCCTATCAGTAATTTATCGGTTTCAAACCAGAACGGACTGATCACTATCAATATCAACCAGCCAATAAGTGCTATTGTATTGCAAAGCTGAAAAATTGTTTCGGGGTTCATATTACATTTTTTGAAGTGATTTTAAAATAGACTGATAGGTTTCTTCATCACTTAACACCTGTGGAATAAATTTTTCACCAATTACTTTTTCATAAAGCTCAATATATCTCTTAGAAATCGTATCAACCCATTCATCACTCATAGATGGAACCGTTTGCCCTTCTTTACCCATGAAATTGTTTTCAATGAGCCATTCACGTACAAATTCTTTACTCAATTGTTTCTGACGATCCCCTTTTTGTTGTCGTTCATCAAATCCTTCTGCATAAAAATAACGGGAAGAATCGGGGGTATGAATTTCATCCATTAAATAAATGGTATCGGCAATTTTGCCAAATTCATATTTTGTATCAGCAAGAATAAGCCCTTGCTTTGATGCAATTTCTTTCCCCCTTGCAAAAAGTTGTAAAGAATATTGAGTGAGTTTTTCCCATTCTTCTTTCGTGCAAATGCCCTGGGCAATGATTTCGTCAGGTGAAATATCTTCATCATGCCCTTCTTCTGCTTTGGTTGAAGGTGTAATAATCGGAGAGGGGAAAAAGTCATTTTCTTTAAGACCATCGGGCAAAATAGCTCCACAAAGGATTCTTTTGTTTTCAGAATAGGTACGCCAGGCATGCCCAACAAGATTTCCTCTAACTACCAATTCAATCTTAAAAGGAGTACATTTTCTTCCCATACTTACATTAGGTGCAGGTACGCTTATTAACCAGTTTGGACAAATATCTTTGGTTGCATTGAGCATATATGCAGCAATTTGATTTAAAACCTGTCCTTTATAAGGGATTTCTCTTGGAAGAACAACATCAAATGCAGAAATCCGATTGCTTGCAATCATCACCAGTTTGTTGGTACCAATGGTATATACATCACGAACCTTACCCTGATAATAATTAGTTTGATTTGGAAATTGATATGAATTCATACCCCGAAGGTAACAGACAACGAACAGAAGCAATGAGTTAGAGTGCTTAACTTATAAACGGTTGTGGAAATTAAGTTTGGAAAGATTTGTTTTATTATTTATCAGTAACCCCTATTTTTGTTTTTACAGTAAACCCTGTTATATGAGAAAGTTTCTAAAATTGTTCTATGCGGTGCCTTGTGCATCCCTTTTTTTTGTTTCTTGTAAAGAAACAACTTTTAATCCTGCCCGCTTGCTTGTAGCAAATATGGTAGTGAATCCACCGGTTTCTCCAAGTCCGCTACCAACGCCAGGAACTGCCGTTGATGTTAGATGGGGTGGAATCCTGGCTTTGAATAATGTAGTTTATGGCGCAGCCAGTGTAACATCTGGTACACCTGTTACTACCATTAATCCATTTACATCCATTGTGGGTGGGTATGCAACTGTAAAAAGTGACGCATTGCCTTTAAATTTAGCCGTTGCAGGTTCTCCCGGTACAACAGTTTATAACCGTATTACCAGTTTCTTACCAGACAGAAGTTATACAGCTGTCGCTTTAGATGTCAATCCTTTTTACAGAGTAATGATTATGGATGATGATTTGTCTGCACCCCCAACCGGTAAGGCAAAACTTCGTTTTGTTCATTCCATTTCACCATTGTTATTATCAACATTACCAAGAAAGGACACAATTGATGTAACTGCTTATGGCGGTCTTACTTCTGCTCCTTTAAATAATGCAAATATTTTTCCATTAAGAGCATTTGCTGATGGTTATACCAACAAAAATTTGCAACAATTTGCATTAATTGATAGCGGATCGTACAATATCGCATTCAGAGTTGCCGGAACACCTGGTACTTCGCCTGCAACTGGTTTACTTGGTTTCTTTCCTTCCCCTACCACTAGATTTCGTTTTGAAAGCGGAAAGATTTATACCATTGTTGCAAGGCTTCAGATTACTGCAACTGCAGCACCAACGCCAGCTACAACCTTCATAACCCATAACTAATTTAAAACCGGAATTAAATAAGATATATGAAAAAGCAAATCAAAATATTTTTATTACTGCTTATAACCGGTTTTACAGGTTTGGCAGTACAGGCACAAACTACAATATCAGGAACTGTTAGAGCAAAAACGGGTAATGAAACCTTATCTGCTGTATCAGTATCTATAAAAGGAACTTCAAGAGGAACCTTTACAGATGATAAAGGAGAATTTAAATTAACTGTAGATAAACTTCCGGTAACGCTTGTTATTTCTTCAGTTGGTTACGAAGACCAGGAAATTACAGTGAACTCAGCAGCTGCAATTGAGGTTTTACTTATAAATAAAGCTGCTTTGGGACAGGAAGTTGTTGTTTCTGCAACAAGAACTAATACAAAAATTCTTGAATCACCTGTTTCTATTGAGCGTATAGGCGCTACTCAGTTAAGAGAAGCTCCTGCTGCATCTTTTTATGATGCCGTTCAAAACCTGAAAGGGGTTGATTTTGTTCGTTCAGGTTTAATCTTTGGTACTATTGGTACAAGAGGTTTTAATGGTTCAGGTAATACCCGTTTTAATCAGTTTACTGATGGTATGGATAACCAGGCTCCGGGTTTAAACTTCTCTGTAGCTAATATCGTTGGTTTAACTGAACTGGATGTTGATAATATGGAATTACTGCCCGGTGCATCTTCAGCACTTTATGGGTCTGGTGGTATGAATGGTACATTATTGATTAATAGTAAGAACCCTTTCAAATACCAGGGTTTAAGTTTCCAGGTTAAGCAAGGAATTATGCATACTGATAAAAGACAAAGACCAACTTCACCATATTATGACTGGAATTTCCGTTGGGGCAAAAAATTAACTGAAAAATTTGCATTTAAACTTGCTGGTCAGTTTATGCAGGCGCAGGATTGGCAGGCACAGGACTATAGTAACTATGATGTTTTGGGAAACACTACAGTATTTGGTGACAGAAGTATTCCAAGTTATAATGGTGTAAACGTTTATGGTGATCAGATTGGTTCTACACCGCCTATTGTAAATATTAAAGCTGCAATTAGAGGTAGTGTTTATCAACAAACATATGCATTTGCGTATCAGCAAGCAATCAACGGAGGCGCTTCACCTGCACAAGCCGATGCTATTGCAAAAGGTGCTGCAACAACAAATTCAAATAATACGGCGTCTTCTTTATTTGCCACCGGATCTGACTCAATTGTTAGTCGTACCGGTTATGCAGAAAAAGATTTAGTTGATTACAATACCTATAACCTTAAGTTTAATGGAGGTTTGTATTATAAAATACATGCAAATACTGAATTGTCTTTAGTTGGATATTGGGGTACAGCTACAACGGTTTATACAGGTGCCGATCGATATTCGTTAAAAGACGCTATAATCGGTCAATATAAAATAGAACTGAAAGGTGAAAATTATTTTGTAAAAGCTTATACAACCCAGGAAAATTCAGGCGAGGCTTACGCAGCTACTATCCTGGCATCACAAATGTTACAAGGATATTCTGAAAGTTCTACACAGTGGTTCCCTACATATATTGGCACATTTGCTGCAGCACGTGGTGGAACTTTACCAGGTTTTACCGGTATAAACTTACCAGAAGATCAGGCACATTTTTATGCAAGAGCTAATGCAGATGTAAACCGTCCACTACCAGGTTCTGCAGCATTTAATAATTTATTTAATACTGTTCGTAAAACTCCAATTTCTAAAGGTGGAGCAAAGTTTCTCGATAAAACAGACATGTATGTTGTTGATGGAATGTATAATTTCAAAAAAATTACCTGGGCAGATGTACAGGTGGGTGGATTGTTCCGCAGGTTTTCTTTAAACTCTCAGGGAACCTTATTTACTGATACAGTTGGTAAAAGAATTCCAATTAATGAATATGGTGGTTATGTACAAATTCAGAAAGAATTTTTAGAGCGTATTAAAATAACAGTTGCCGGCCGCTTTGATAAGAACGATAACTTTAAAGGAAGATTTACACCAAGGGCTACTGCAACCATTAAGGTGGCCAATGATAATTTCTTCCGCTTATCTTATCAGCAAGCTTATCGTTTCCCTACTACACAAAACCAATACATCAACCTGCCTCTGGGTTCTAAGAGCAGTATGCTTATTGGCGGTTTACCACAATTCCAGGAATTTTATAAATTCAATACAGAACCTGGACGTGTTTGGGATTCTGCAACAGTTGGTAATGCAAGGCGTGGTGGTGCAGCCCTATCAAGTGCTAATAGCTACAAGTTTACTGATTTTAAACCTGAATCAGTTAATTCATATGAAGTTGGATACCGTGGTGTAATTGCAAAAAAATTATTGATTGATGTATTTGCTTATTATGCTGTTTATCAAAATTTCATCAGCACGGCTATTTTAATTCAAAGCCCGGGAACATCTAATCAACGTCAGTTTGGTATGCCTACCAATTCTGCCGATGATGTAAAATCGTTTGGATGGGGAGCAAGTATCGATTACAAATTCCCTTACAACTTTGTGCTTAGCAGTAACGTTTCTTACAACGAATTAAGAAATGCACCAAAAGGTCAACTTTCATTTTTTAACACTTCACCATGGCGTTATAATGTTACTGTTAGTAACAATAAGATTTGTAAAAACGTTGGTTTCTCTGCAACCTATAAGTGGCAATCTGAAATTGAAGTTTGGGAATCTACTTTCTTATCGGGCAAACTTCCTGCTTTTGGTATTTTAGATGCTCAGGTATCATACCGTATACCAAAAACAAAAAACATCCTCAAGCTTGGAGCTAACAATCTGCTGAATAAATATTATAAATCAGCTTTTGCAAATCCTGAAATTGGTGGATTATATTATGTAAGCTTTGGATATAATGTATTTTAATTGAGTTCATAATTATTTTTACAATCCCCTTCAGTTTTTGAAGGGGATTTTTGTTATTTGATGATTTGAAAGAACAATCAGATATTTGAAAACAGATGCAGATTATTTTATTTGATACTGAAGATCGGATATCTCTTTATCCATTCACACTCATCAGGCCTGTGGCAGATATTCGTATCGGAATTTTTTCTACAAGGGAACGGTGGGAGATTTTTTTTAAACAAGAAACTTTTAGTTTAACGGACGACTATTTAAAAGCCAAATATCCTTTTGGTTCTGCTGATGATCTTCTGTACATCGATTCAAAATTAGTTCCATCAGCAACTTTAAAAGAAGCCGTCAGAAATTTACAACCTGGAAGGGGCCTTATAAAGAAAGGACGAGTCCTAGCAATACGAAGTCATCAACAATATCAATTTGGATTTACAATAAAAGATTGTTCGGAAATTCAATTTGAAGAATGGACAGAAAAGATACAACAACTGGATTATCCATTTCAGATTACAAAATGGAATGAATCTTTAATTAAAGAAGATTTTAATGAGATTAGTTCAACTGGTACTACACAAAGTATTTCTGTTACAAACAATATTACTTCACCAGAAAACATATTTATTGAAGAAGGTGCCATAGTAGAATATTGTTATTTAAATGCTTCTTCCGGCCCCATTTATATTGGAAAGAATTGCCTGATCATGGAAGGGGCAATGATCCGTGGCCCTTTTGCCATGTTAGATGAAGCTGTGGTTAAAATGGGAAGTAAAATTTATGGAACCACTACAATAGGAAAAAAATGTACCATAGGTGGTGAAATAAAAAATTCCGTTTTTTTTAATTACTCAAATAAAGCTCATGACGGTTATATAGGTGATGCAGTAATAGGAGAGTGGTGTAATGTTGGTGCAGGAGCATCCTGTTCCAATATAAAAAATACGGCAGGTGAAATAAAAATCTGGAATCAATTACTGCATCAGTGGATCAGTGCAGGAAATAAATGTGGTGTTATGTTGGGAGATTATACAAAGGTATCTATCAACTCATCACTTACAACAGGTATGGTTAGTGGCATTTGTTGTAATATTTTAACAGAGGGGCTCTCTCCTAAATATATTGCTGATTTTTCATGGGATATAAAAACCGGAGAAAAATATAATATTGATAAAGCCATCAGGGATATTGAAAACTGGATGAATTTAAAAAATCAGGAGGTTGATGATGCAGATCATAACATACTGAAATATCTTTATAATCAATTAACATAAAAATTAAATCATGCGTAAACAAGTAGCCGCCGCCAATTGGAAGATGAACTTAACATTTCAGCAGGCAGAACAATTAATTACCGATATCATTAATACTCCACATACACTCTCAGCTCATCAACTGGCAATATTTGCAGTACCATTTCCTTATTTAACGATGGTGGTTGATAAATTGAAAGGAAAAGAAGGGGCTGGAGTTGCTGCTCAGAATTGCTATACACAAAAGGCAGGTGCATTTACCGGAGAAACTTCTGCTGAAATGCTGCATTCAATTCATGTGAACTATGTTGTACTGGGACATAGTGAACGAAGAGAATATTTCAATGAAAACAACCAGATGCTGGCAGAGAAAGTAAACATTTCTTTATTATACGGATTAACGCCTATCTTTTGTTGTGGCGAAGCATTAAACATCAGGGAATCCGGTACACAAAATGAATATGTAGGAAATCAATTAAAAGAAAGTTTGTTTCACTTAAGTGCCGATGATTTGCAAAAAATCATTATTGCATATGAACCCATTTGGGCAATTGGAACCGGTAAGACGGCAACTTCAGAACAGGCGCAGGAAATGCATGCACATTTAAGAAGTGTACTTGCAGGTAAATATGGTAGTGAAGTTGCAAATAATATTTCAATTCTTTATGGCGGTAGTGTTAAGGGTTCAAATGCAAAAGAAATATTTAGTCAGCCAGATGTTGATGGTGGCTTAGTTGGCGGGGCATCTTTAAAAGCAGAAGAGTTTGTACAAATCATCAACGGGTTGAAATAATAATTATGAAACGGAATAAAAATCTATACCCGCTTTCTCATCAGCATCATAATGGATTAATGGCTGTGTTGTTACTTGAAAAAGGAGTGAAGAAGAATGCAGAATTAAAAATCATGAATGATTTTATCCTTTATTGCTGGGAAGAAGAACTGAATCATCATTTTAAAGCAGAGGAAGAGCAACTTAACCCTGAGCACCTGAAATTACCGCAGCTTCAGGAATTATACAGCCGTATGTTGGATGAACATATGATCATCAGAGATATTATAGATTCAATTAAACAGGGAAAAGAATCCAAGGAGCAGATTATATCATTTCATACTTTATTGGAAGCTCATATTCGATTTGAAGAACGAATCATGTTTCCTTTTATTGAAGAGCATGCAAGTGAAATGGCTTTAGCTGGAATTGGAGAGCATATTGGTCATTTAACAAATGGCAATTGCAACAATTACCTGGTTAAATTCTGGGAGTAAATTATTTCATTTTAAATTGAGCCCTTTCAAGTCGGTCGTTAATGGATCTTCCCAAACCTTCATCAATTAAAGGTTCGGCAAGAATAACATCGGCTTTCATTTTGTCAACTTCACGAAGAATTTTAAATAAATTTTTTGCAGCTTCTTCAACTGAGCCCGTTTCAGATAAAATGAATTGTTGTTCATGCGGTAAATCAGGATGATATTGTTGAAAATTGATCATGATTATTTTTTGATCTTCAAATCGTCGTAATAATTCTTCTGGTCGCCCTAAATAAAGAGGGGTACGAGTTGCATAATGACTTTTTAATTGACCAGGAGTTTCAGGATTTTCAATTATTTTTTTTGTAATGCTTATTTTCTTCTCAATGACCAACTCAATTTGTTCAACTGAAATACCACCTAAACGATATATTTCCAACTCTTCATCTTCATTCCATCCAACAATAGTTGATTCAACTCCCACATTACATGCCCCACCATCTAATATGTAAGAAATTTTATGATGCAGCCCATCATATACATGTTGTGCAGTTGTGGGGCTAACGTATCCGGAGGGGTTGGCACTTGGTGCAGCTAATGGAAATTCCAGATGTTGAAGCAATTCAAGTGTGAGCGAATGATTTGGTACACGTATTGCAACACGGTTGCTGCCAGCTGTAACTAAATCTGGAATTGCTTGTTTTTTTTCAAATAAAACAGTTAGCGGGCCGGGCCAGAAGGCATCTGTTAGTTTTTTTGCTTCAGGTAAAATATTTTGGATATACTGTTGCGCTTTTTCAAAGGATGCAACATGAACAATCAGCGGATTAAACTGAGGCCTGTTTTTTACTTTATAAATTTCCAGTACAGCATCTTCATTTAACGCATTAGCAGCTAATCCGTAAACTGTTTCAGTTGGTATGGCAACAAGTTCACCTGCACTTAAAAGCATTTTTGTTTTAGCAATATCAATTCCAATTTCAGTAATCATTAATCAATTTTTACAGGTAAGTCTTCTGAATGATAACTGTCAATTTTATCTAAATGAAGAATGGTTGTGCTTTTATCTTCACTGGGTTCATACATCATGTCAAATTTTGCACCATAAATAAATTCATCAGCAGTATACGAACTTCTGCTAACAACTGAATTGGCATATTCTTCATCATACCCTTTTACAAATACTAGTAATTCTGCCTGTGATTCATTAATATCATTTTTTGTTAAATTGAAAAACGGACTTTCTTCAGTAATCGGATGAACAATCGTCCAGTTTGATGCTAATGAATTTGCCTTTGCCAAATCCAGGTTTAAACTGTAGAAAGTATTTTTGCGTTCGTTATTTTCATTTAAGAGTTTCAACGCCAGTGTAACTTTTACTTCAACATCTGTTAGAAAGTGATTTTTATAAGGTGCAAACCGAAACATTAACGCATTGCCACTTTTAAAAGGAGCAAACAATGCATTCTTACTAAAAATGATATAGGCTTTTGGTTTGGAAAAGCGCCCATACAATAAACCTGTTGCTAATGCAAACATGAGCAAGCCCAGTAAAGATTCAAGTGCTGCTACTGAATTTGAAACCGGAGCAAGCGGATAAACATGTCCATATCCAACTGTTGACAGCGTTTGGGCACTAAAGAAAAAAGCTTCCCAGAATTTACCTTGAGCAGTTTGTTGCTCCATTCCTCCTAACTGATCAACTCCAATCAGAAAATAAATAGTAGCAAAAAAAACATTCACAACAACGTAGGCTGCAATAATAAACGACAGAAATTTCCAGCCTTGAATATTCAACATATATTGATACACGCTGAATTGTTTGTATACAGGTAGCCCGGAGAAATGAACGTTGGGTTTACCATCTTTTTTGAAAAAACGATCTCCACTTTGCTTGCTATCTACACTTAACCCCGTTTCTCTGTCTTCCTTTGCTTTACGGTTTAAACGGTATATGTCTGCCATAATGATTAATATCTGTAAATCTATAAAAAAACATTGATTGTTATTAAAGTAGCGAAGCTTAAAAATGCTTATTTTGAGAGCTGTGAATATTTGTAATTATTTTAATAAATGATGCAAACAAATGAGTGATCATCATAATTATATCTTTGAGCAGGTTTCCAAAAAGCACTATCCATTTTTACAACAATTGTTTTTAAATGCTTTTCTTCAACATATACCACTTGGTGAGATTGAAAGAAGATATAATACAACAGCACTTGGAGCTCCCCAGATTGGATTTATTGCCCTAGATGCAGAAAGCGGTGAGCCTGCTGCCCATTTTGGAGTTCTACCTTTAAAAATTATTAATAAGGGAAGAATTTTGCTGGCTGCACAAAACGCAGATGTTATGACACACAGCAAACATAGAAAGAGAGGGTTGTTTACTAAGCTATCAGGATTTACCTGTTCGTTGAGTCGTGAACAGGGAATGGAACTCCTTTACAGTTCACCCAATAAATATTCTTATCATGGCCTGGTTCATTCCTCAAAATGGGTTCACCTTGAGGATATTATCCGATATGATCTGAAACTGAAAATTAAAACCTTCCCACTTCCAAAGATTGCTTTGAAAAGTAATTTTCTTTTTGAAAAATATCTGATCTATGCTAAATGGGTATTGAAAAAGTTAGTGGTAGATCCTCCGGCAGAATTTACAAATCAACTTTTAATCGAAGTTCCAAGGGTTTATCGAAACAGTGCACATATTAATTACAAATCGGGTACAAATAAACTTTTTATTAAAATTGATGAGGTAATATTCTGGATTAAACTTGCAGATGTTATCTGGATAGGAGATATAGATCATTATGAAAAAGTAACGGTTACTGTTATTCAAAAATTAAAAAAACTGGCTTTCAAACTGGGTTATAACAGCATTGTATTTAACCTGAATGAAAATATACCATTACCTGAATCCTTCAAAGAGTTTAAAGCTTTTTCAAAAGATGCTGCATGTTACCAGGTATTTAATCCCGAACTTAATTTTAAAAGCATGATATGGACGGGCGCTGATTTTGACACCTGGTAAATTTAAATATGAAGCAAAAATTAACGATTGGCATTTTAATTCCTCCTGATTATTGTTTAGAATCATGGGAAGTTCTTTTGATTGAGAATGTGATTGAAAAAAATATTTGTGAAGAAATTTATTTTATTGTTTCTGAACTAATAGTTGAAACCAAAAAGCCTTTCCTGGTAAAACAATTTATTCAATTTGAGAATTTGTGGTTTAAAAAAGTTGAAGATGCATCAAAGCTTATTAATATCAGAAAGGTATTTAATAATCATAAAATAAAATACAGATCAGTAAGTGACTCCATGAATGATTTAAATCTTGATATCATTTATAAAAGCAAGCGGGTTAAATTCAATAATCATCATATTGCTTATGCAAAAAACGGATTATGGGAAATTGTGTTTGGAGAAGATACTTACCAGCAAAGTGATTTACCTGCATTCTGGGAAGTAATGAATAATTCGTCAGTTATTGGATCAGCTATGATTGTACATCAAAAAGAGAAACAACCTGTTCTGGCATATCAATGCAGCACACAAGCCGTTCCGTTTTCTGTTAAGAATACTTACAATTCTGTTGCATGGAAATCGGCTAGCTTTTTGGCACTGAGGTTAGATGAATTAGTTAAAAACGGCAATCAACATTTTTTTGAACACTATCAACAAAACAAGCACACAGATATTAAACAACTTAGTATTCCCGGAAATTGGCAAATGCTTTTTTTATATATCAGAAATATTTTCAGGTATATATTTTATAAAATCAGAGTTAAACTTGCTGAAAAACGATTTACAATTCTTTACTCAACTCAACCCTATGATATCTTTAATTCAGATTTTTCTGATTTTACTCCAATTCAATTGCCTGCAAAAACATTTTATGCAGACCCTTTTATCCTGAAAAAAAATAATCAGGTATATATTTTCTTTGAAGAATATGCTGATGAAAAGGGCAAAGGGCATCTTTCTGTTTTTACAATTGACCAGAATGGAAATATTCAATCAAAAAAAATAATTCTTGAAAAAGAATATCATCTTTCTTATCCTTTTGTATTTGAATGGATGGATGAAGTCTGGATGATACCTGAAACGGCTTCAGTAAAAAACGTACAATTGTATAAAGCAGTTGATTTTCCTGATAAATGGGTTTTTGTTAAAAATTTAATGACAAATATTGAATTGATTGATGCTACACTTTTATTTCATAATCAGAAATGCTGGTTATTTGGTACCAGTCAACTGAACTTAAATACAAGCACAAATGATCAGCTCTTTATTTATTATGCTGATGATTTACTGGCAACAGAATGGAAACCACATCCGCAAAACCCTGTCGCAACAAATATTGCTAATTGCCGGCCTGCAGGAAAAGTATTTGAACATAACGGAAAGCTATACAGACCTGCACAAAACAATGCATCTTTTCAATATGGGTTTGGAATTTGTATTAATGAAATTGAAATACTAACTGAATATGATTACCGGGAGAAACTTGTTAAAGAATTTAAGCCCGGTTTAAATATTCCTTTTAAAGCATTTCATACTATTAACACTGAAGCGAACTTTACAGTTATTGATGCTGTTTTATAAATAATATTTTAAAACTAACCTGTTCAGTTTATATTTGAGAATCGCATGAAATTAGCAAAAGCTTTAACTGCAAGTATCTTCTGGCGGGGTATTTATTTTCTTTCTGTACTTATATTAAATATCCTGGTTGCCAGGCATTTTGAAGCTGCCGGAAGTGGCCAGATATTTTATATCATTAACATTTTTGCTCTTGCAGTAATGATTGCAAGCTTATGTATGGAAGCACCCATGGGATATTATTTATCTCAAAACAAAATGAACGAAGCCCAACTGACAGGATGGTCGTTAATCTGGATTGCATTTATAATGATCTTTGTTTATATGGGAATTCTTTCGTTCTCCAATACTGACTTTCATCTTTTTGAAAAGAATGAATTTCAGTTTTCTGCAAACGCTTTCATTGCCGGAAATCTTCTCATTACTTTTTTCATTGCACTTTTTTATGCTAAGCTTGATTTTGTTTTACCCAATATTTTACTTGTAATTATAAATATTTTATTAATGATTCTGGTTCCAAACAACAGTTTGGTTCAGCAAATGTTAACCAGTAACCAATACATCAATCTCTATTTTGGAGGGTTTCTTGCTCAGGGTACTTTAATAGCCATTGCTTTTATTTTCAAACATGTTAAATGGAAAGAATTCAGTTTTATTCCTAAAGAACTGGTAAAACCATTTTTTTCTTTTGCATTTATTGCTGTGGTTACGAACACAATGACTTTTTTAATGTACAGGGTAGACTATTGGTTTGTAAACAAGTATTGCTCTGATGCTGATCTGGGTAATTATATTCAGGCATGTAAACTTGCACAATTCTTTTTTATTATACCGGCAATTCTTGCTTCGGTAGTTTTTCCAATGACAGCTTCTGGCAGAAAAGAAGAAATGAATGTAAAAATGCAATTGCTTTCCAGAACCCTGATCCTTTTATATGGAATTTCCTGTGCATTGTTAGTTGCTGTTGGTTTTTGGTTATTTCCGTTTGTATTTGGAAATACATTTAATAAAATGTATGTCCCCTTTATATTGCTTGTGCCAGCAATACTTTCTTATTCAGTTACCCATTTACTAACTGCCTATTACGGTGGAAAAAAAGTATTGAGTGTAAATTTCTGGGGCAGTGTAATTGCTTTAACAATCATTATTTCAGGTGACTTAATCTTTATTCCACTTTATGGTATTAAAGGAGCAGCTGTTGTAAGCAGTATCGGATACATCAGTTACATGAGTTATATGATGATTGCTCATATTCGTGAATACAAAAGTAAGGTTTCAGATTTTTTGATCTTTAAACGGAAAGACTGGCAAACCTTTTATTCAATTGCTGTTGAAAATATGTTTTCACCTAAAAAAGATACCATATGAAAGTGTTGTGGCTTTGCAGCTGGTATCCCAATGAAAAAGATACGTTTGACGGTGATTTTATTGAACGGCAGGCCAGGGCATTGGCATTACATCAACCTGTAGATGTAATACATATTGTACAGAATATTCATTTGCTTAAAAATGAAAATTTGAGGGTTGAAGAAAAGCAAGAACGAAATATAAAATCAAAAATTTATTTTTTACCTCACACATTCATAAAAATTAAACTCCTTCAGAGGATAATTTTTAATAACAGGTATAATGCTTTATTTAAAAATGTATTAGCTGAATATTTTTTGCAAAATGGAAAACCGGATATTGTACATATTCATGTTCCGGTAAAAGCGGGTGTAACAGCTTTATGGCTTAAAAAAAAATACAATATTCCTTTTGTAGTAACAGAACACAGTTCTGCATATTTTGAATCGATACCGGAAAATTATTTTAGCCGCAACAACTATTTTAAGTTTATAACCAAACAAACAATGCAACAGGCAGAAGTTGTAAGTTCCGTATCAAATTGGTTATTACACAGGTTGAGTGAATTGTTTACAATCAAACAAAGTAAACTCATAAGAAATGTAGTTGATATTAGTTTGTTTTACCCTGTTCAGATTTCAAATAAAAAAAAGCGTTTTATTCATGTATCCATGATGCATCCATTAAAAAATGTGAATGGAATATTAAGGGCATTAGCTATTTTAAATAAGAAAAATACGGAGTGGGAAATGAGTTTTATCGGACCTGCTTCAAAAGAAAATCTCAAACTATCTTTTGATTTGGGGTTGAGTAAACAAATTGCATGGAATGGAGCACTTCTTTATAGTGAAGTAGCAAAAGAAATGCAACGGGCAGATGTATTGATACATTTCAGTAAATATGAAAACCTTCCTTGTGTGGTGAATGAAGCTTTATGTTGCGGGCTGCCGGTTATTTCTTCAAATGTTGGAGGAATTTCTGAACTTATTAATAACAGCAATGGAATTCTGGTTGAAAATGAAAATATTGATCAACTTGCAAATGCAATGCTTACTTATCTTCTGAATCCTGATCGTTTTAATAAACAGATGATCAGTACATCAGCTTCTGCCATGTTTAATTATGATTTCATTGGTAAAGAAATCATACAGATGTATAAGGAAGTTTTGAAAAGAAATTAAACTTTCAGTTTTGAAACCAAATCGATGTATTCTTTTATTGCATCTTCTTTTGATTTCCCTTTAAGTGCTAACCAGGCTTCATATTTTGCTTTGGCTACAAAGTCAAAGGGATTTGCTGGCGGATCTATGTTAACATCGCCTTCACTTCCCTGTTTGTATAAAGAATAAAGTTGTAATAAAGTATCGTTACTGGGTTTTTCTGACAGGCTTTTGCTTTCAGCAATTGCTGCTTCAAACTGTTGCTGTAAATCCATAAACTGTAAGTTTTGGCGAAAATAAGGGAATCCTTTTAAACTCTTTTCTAAAACTGCAAACTCCAATTCCTGTAAATGTTTTCCTGTAATATCATCTTCCGGAAACGGTTTTCTTATGCCTGTATCTGCGTAACCATGTCGTTTATACCAATCAATCAATTCTTTACGAACCGAAATAACAGTCATGTAAATTGTATCACAATCTATAGCTCTTGCATGCTCTTCAGCTGCCAGTAAAAGAATTTTGCCTATACCTGCACCTTGTAAAAGCGGTGAAACTGCCAGCATGCCAAGGTAAAGTTTGTTTTCATGTTTTTGCAGGTTTACACAACCAATAATCTGTTTTTGATTATTAGTACAGGTTAAAAAAACACTGACAGGTTGATTAATGAGTTGTATGATATTTTCTTCATTGGTACGTACTTCACCAGTGATAAGACCGGCTTCATTCGTCCAGCCTTGCTTTGCAGATTCGCCTCTGTAAGCACTGTTCAGCAGCGAAACTAATGATTGTGCATCCTGCTCTTTTGCTTTATTTATAGCATAGTTATTTCCCATTTCCATTTCTGAAATTGAATGTCAGATATTCTGAGTTACAATATTAAAACTTTTGATTTTGCTAAAAATTTTGAGCAGGAGAGTAGAAAAGCTTGTGAATTAATAGGGTTGAATGCTTAGCTCATTAAATCGATCATGCCTTTAAAGACAAGAATAAGCCCTAAAATAGTTAAGCCATATAATGCAAAATGATAAGGGCCACTGCTGTTAAAAAGTAAGAGTGTAAATAAAAATCCGGTTGTTAATAACAGGATGCCAATTCCACAATAAACAAAAGCAGCGTTTCTCTTTTTTTCATTATGTACTTTTTCCCATTCTTTAATTGTTTCTTCTGCAACGATTACAGGAACACCTGATTGGAGGAGTTTTTCTTTTATCTGCTCCATACTTAATCCATCTTTTTTTAAGATCATTACTTTATGAAGGCAATCCTGTAGATTAAGTGGTTCCATTTGGCAAGTTTGTGCAGAAAGATAATTTATTTCTTGAAAATAGAGCCATTTTGCAATATGAAATGGAAAGATATTTTAAAGCTTCATATAATTTAGTCCGCTCTTAAATGTTTTGAAAATTATTATGGCATTGATATAATTTTTATCAACGTTTCTACACCATTAATGAGACTGCATTCAGAGCTTAGTACGTAGCTTTAAATGTTGTACGAAATGTATAATTGAAACTGGATGAAAAGTTATACGCCAATCTTATTAAATTAATTTAGCATAAAAATCAAGGTTCAGGTAATTTGCCGCTATGAAAACGGAACTGAGAACCGAGCGTGGCAACAACCTTTGCCCATTGCTTCAAAAGCTGGTAACAAAATCGTCTTTCCTGCCTTTTTCCCCAAAGCTCTTTCATTGATTTCCACACGCTGTTTTTCGTTACCTTTGCGCCTCTTGAAAAAGAGGAAATAGTACATGAAGAATATCAGAAATTTTTGCATCATTGCCCATATTGACCACGGAAAAAGTACCCTGGCAGATCGTTTATTACAAACCACCGGCACCATCAGCGACCGTGATATGATGGACCAGGTTTTGGACGATATGGACCTGGAAAGAGAAAAAGGCATCACCATAAAGAGCCATGCCATTCAGATTAATTATAAACACAAAAACGGTCAGGAATATATTTTAAACCTCATTGATACGCCCGGCCATGTTGATTTCAGTTACGAAGTAAGCCGTGCTTTGGCAGCCTGTGAAGGCGCTTTATTACTGGTTGATGCTGCACAAGGCATACAGGCACAAACTATTTCAAATTTGTATTTAGCGATAGATAACAATCTTGAGATCATTCCCGTGATCAACAAAATTGATATGGATGGCGCTATGATTGAGGAAGTAAAAGATCAAATTGTAGAATTAATTGGATGTAAACCTGAAGAAATTCTATTAGCAAGCGGAAGGGCAGGTATTGGAATTGAAGAAATTCTGGAAGCCATTGTTGAACGTATACCTGCACCAACAGGCAAGCCCGATGAACCTTTACAGGCATTGATTTTTGACAGTGTATTCAATAGTTTTCGTGGAGTAATTGTTTACTATCGAATAAGGAATGGCCGAATCAGAAAGGGCGATAAAGTAAAGTTTGTAAGCACGGGCCAGGAATATGAAGCAACAGAAGTTGGTATTTTAAAACTGAAGATGACCGAGAAAAAAGAAGTGACTTGTGGCGATGTGGGTTACATTATTACCGGAGTAAAAAATGCGAAAGAAGTAAAAGTGGGTGATACCATTACATTGGCTGCTAATCCTACACAGGAACCCATTCAGGGTTTCCAGGAAGTGAAACCGATGGTATTTGCCGGCATTTTCCCTGTTGCTACAGAAGATTTTGAAGAACTCCGTGATTGTATGGATAAGCTACAGTTGAACGATGCTTCCTTAACTTTTGAACTGGAAACATCGCAGGCACTTGGTTTTGGTTTCCGTTGCGGCTTTTTAGGATTGCTGCACATGGAAATTATTCAGGAACGTTTGGAAAGAGAGTATAACCAAACGGTTATTACCACAGTTCCGAACGTAAGTTTCATTGCCTACACCACAAGAGGAGAAAAAATACTGGTAAACAATCCGGCACAAATGCCCGATCCTACGGCTATGGACAGGATTGAAGAACCTTTTATTAAAGCACAAATCATTTCAAAGCCCGATTATATTGGAAATATCATGACGCTTTGTTTGGGCAAACGTGGTATTCTCATTAACCAAAGTTATCTCACACCCACACGTGTGGAGCTTATTTTTGAAATGCCATTAACAGAAATTGTGTTTGATTTTTACGATAAGTTGAAATCACAAACCCGTGGTTATGCGTCGTTTGACTATCATCCCATTGGTTACCGTGATGCAGATATTGTGAAGATGGATATCTTATTAAACGGTGATAAGGTTGATGCCTTAAGTGCCTTAATTCACCGTAGCCGTGGCCAGGAATTTGGAAGAAAGTTGTGTGAGAAATTGAAAGAATTAGTACCCCGTCAGCAGTTCCAGATAGCCATACAAGCTGCTATAGGAGCAAAGGTGGTGGCCCGTGAAACAATCAGTGCCATGCGTAAAGATGTTACTGCCAAATGTTATGGTGGAGATATCAGCCGTAAACGAAAACTCCTTGAAAAGCAGAAAGAGGGTAAGAAACGGATGAGACAAATTGGTAATGTGGAAATTCCACAGGAAGCTTTCCTGGCAGTTTTAAAGCTTGATGAGTAAGATTATTCGATATTTTCATGATGTTTGAATCCTGAGCGAAGTTGAAGGGTTAGCAGTATTGAAGTTGGATGAATAATGAATAAAACCTATTTTAAAAGCATAAAGTTGAATAAGCTTTGTGCTTTTTTGTTTAAGTGACTTAAATCAAAAATTATATATAACTTTCTTGCATCTAAATAAACCAAAATCATTCATATGAATCATTTCTCATTAAGCAAGGAACCCGATCTGGTAATAACAGCCCGTTTTATTGAAAAGGGAGATGATAAAGGATTAACCGGTGATGATTATACTGTTCGTTTATACGACCGTGATTTAGCTGATGATGAATTTCTTGGTGAAAGCAGATTAGACGAGGAAGGGCATATCCGTATTGCATTTGCTCATGATGCATTTGTAAATGATACTGCATTTAAAGAAACAAGGCCCGATTTTTATTTTATCATTATGAAAAACGGTAAGCCTGTTTATACAACTAAAGTGTTGGAAGATTTAAGTCTGGAAGATATTGAGCAATTTAAAATGGGGCAGGGAGAAGTGGTTGATTTAGGAAGTTTTTTGGTAGATGTAAAATAATTTGCCGCTAAGACGCAAAGGCGCTAAGAAAAGGAAAGTGCAAAGTTGAAAGGTTTCCCGAAAGCTATCAGGAGAGGAAGAAGAAAAAGAGATTTTTATTTCAGAGTTCCTTTTTATCAGAATGACTATTTTAAGTTCAATGGGTCTGTCACCCTGAGCTTGTCGAAGGGATGGTGAATATTGATGAAAAGCTGAGCATTTATAATAAAGTTTAAAAAAGCTGTGATACTCCACCACAACTATTTTGTTTACATTGTTGAATGTAAAGACAACTTCTACTACACTGGTGTTACCAATGATCTTGAACGTAGATTGTGGGAACATAATACTGGCTTTAATAAAAAATGTTATACATATAATCGGCGCCCGGTTGAATTAAAATACTATAAGCGTTTTTCTGATATTAATGATGCAATAGAATGGGAAAAACAACTGAAAGGCTGGAGCAGGAAAAAGAAGCAGGCATTGTTTGCAGAGAATTGGGAATTGATTCAGCAATTGGCTAAATCATCTGCTGTAAAAGCGGAACTCAGCAACCCTTCGACGGGCTCAGGGTGACAGCATCGTTCGGCAAAGTGCAAATTATCAACACGAAAAAACTAAATTCAACTTCAAACAGTATTTCATCAACATCTAATAAAAAAGCTGTTGAACAAAATTCAACAGCTTTCAATTATCAACTATCAATTATAAATTACTTACTGAAACTTCTTTGCATCTTCTAAAAACTTGGCTAATCCAATATCAGTTAACGGATGCTTTAACAAACCAAGTATTGAATCGAGGGGACAAGTACATACATCAGCACCTAATTCAGCAGCCTGTATAATATGAAGTGGTGTGCGGATAGATGCAGCCAATATCAGTGTTTCAAAACCTTGTAAAGAATAAATGCTGGCAATTTGTCCAATTAATGCCATCCCATCCCAACCACTATCATCAATACGTCCTAAGAAAGGTGATACATAAGTTGCACCTGCTTTTGCAGCAAGGATAGCTTGTCCGGCACTAAACACTAATGTGCAATTGGTTTTAATACCATTATCGCTAAACCATTTTAATGCTTTAATGCCATCTTTTATCATTGGAACCTTAACCACAATATTGGGGTGAATAGCTGCTAATTTCTTTCCTTCTTCAACGATACCTGCAAAGTCTGTACTTATTACTTCAGCACTGATATCACCATCAACCATTTCACAAATGGTTTTGTAATGTTGAATAACTGCATCATGTCCCTTTATACCTTCTTTGGCCATGAGTGAAGGGTTTGTAGTTACACCATCAAGAATACCTAATTCGTTTGCTTCTTTAATTTGAGCAAGATTTGCTGTGTCAATAAAAAACTTCATGATTAAAATTTAAATATCCCAAAAGGAGTTTGGAAAGATAAAAAAAATGGCAGGTTACTTACATCGCACCGCTACAACCGCTTACCCTTGCTGCGTTCCCACCCTGGGGGAGTTCAGCAGGAGCTGGTCGTGTAAGACCTGCCGGCGCAAAGATAGGGGAATGCAGTAAAAATTGATAATTGAAAATGGATAATTGATTCAATTTAATTTATCCATAATAAACACTAATTAATTTCTTTGATTGAAATTTGGCCTGTTGGCTAAAGAGTTTATTTGAGTAATACCTACTAATTCATCGGCTCTGCCTCCGAGTGTACGGTAATAAATCAGAATGGTGTAATTATTTTCTGTTTCCCACCAATTGCCTTCTGTTACATCTGTGCTAACCTGATTTGTTTTTTTATCTCTTGTAACATAAATGTAATCGTACAAACCTTGTTTAAGAAATTGCTTGTTTTCATACATACCGGTTTCAGAATTAAAAGTCATTTTATTGGCATTTGTTAACTCATAGTTGGTGAGTTCGCCAAAAAGAAATAAATCTTTATCAGGCATTTCTTTTTGATCTGCTGTAAAATAACGGAACCACACAGTTGCATAATCTCCCTGCCAATAAGGATTTCTCTGTTCTATATTTCCTAATTGATAAAATCCGTTTGCATCCCGGTAATACATATACCGCAATGTGGTTCTGTCGCTTTCTGGTAAAATAAATAGTGTTTGTCCTATATTGGTATAATCACCTTTTTCTATACGGTCGGTTTGTAAACGAAGACTGCTTAAATTAACCCAGCGCCATTCTTTCTGAGCAGAAAATAATCCTTCATTTTCTGTATTGTATTCAAGAATATTATTTTTAATGAATGTTGGTTGCAGGTTACGGATACAATTATCCCAACGATAATTTTGAAGAATCACTATTTTAATTTGCTGAAAAATATTAGTAGGTCTGATGCTTTGCACATTTACATTAAACTGTAATTTCTGATGTGTTTTAAAGAAGGTTTGGTTAAATGGTTGTACAACAGTTGCACCAGAACCAGCTTTGTTATCTAAAACAAGAAATCGTTTGGTAAAAGCTATTTGTGAAGTGTCGCCGTTTAAAAATACTTTCAACAGGTAATTGCCACTTCGGATAGGTGTGGTGTTTTTATCGGGCAGCATGCTCATATAATGAGTGTACCTGGTTAATGTAAGGGAAGAATTACGATAAGTATTGATCCGTACATTGGAGAATCCTTTCATATAGTCAAACTGGCTTACAGGTGCTACTGACCAATCTGCATTACAAAGAATAAAAGTGTAAGAATAATATTTAACATCTGCATCAATATCATCAAAATGTAATTCCAGCTTATCTCCACTGTTCAAACGAATAATGGGGTAGGAGAGCTGATCGCCCTGTAAATGAAATTTAATTGAGTGGATATTGCTTTTATAAATTTTATCGGGTTCCTGTGCAAAACTGTTTGCAAAGGAAATGCAGATGAAGAAGAGGGAAATAATATATTTTAATTGTTGCATATTTTCAGAAACCATTAGTTTTACAATCATTCAAAGTTAACTTGTTTGAACGTAGCCACATTCATAGCCCGCCGCTTAGTATTTCAAAAGAACCAATCATTTTCCAGGTTCATTATTCGCCTGTCAACTGTTGCAACAGCAATTAGTGTTGCAATCATGATCCTTGCTTTTGCTTTTGTTGAAGGCTTTCAATATACAGTTAGCAGCAAGGTCTTCAGTTTCTGGGGCCATCTACGTGTTCAGCAACAGCAATCATCTTCATCCGGAATTGGTGAGGAAATGCCTGTTGAAAAAAACGATACGGTCTATAATCTTTTACGTTCAAATAAAGCTGTTAAACTGGTTGATGCTTTTGCCACCAAATCAGCCATGCTTAAAACTACAGAAACTATTGAAGGTGTTTTGTTAAAAGGAATTGAAAAGAATTTTTCGAAAGAACGTATTGAGCCTTTTTTGAAAAAAGGGAACTGGTTGTCTTTTGATGATAGTTTAATCAATAACCAGATCATTATCTCAGAATATACTGCCAAACAGATTAATTCAAAAGTAGGCGACAAATTACTGATTTATTTTATTGATAACAATAGCACAACTCCCAGAGTTAGACCCGTTACAATAAGTGGTATATATAAAACCGGTATTGAAGAGTACGATAAAACTTTTGCCATTGTTGATATGAACCTGATCCGTAAATTAAACGGATGGAGTGCAACTGAAATAGGTGGTTATGAAGTTACATTGAATGATTACAGGAAAGATTATGAAGTGAATAATGAATTGCTCGATCAGATTCCTGTGCAATGGTTCAGCACACCGTTAAGAGAAATTTATCCCAACATCTTTGACTGGCTGGCTTTACAGAATACAAATAAAAAAGTGATTCTTATCATCATGTGTATTGTGGCTATTATTAATTTAATCTCTTGCTTAATTATACTTGTTCTTGAGCGTTCAAAAATGATTGGAGTATTGAAAGCAACAGGTGCTACAAATATGCAGGTGCAGTTTATCTTCTGGAATCAGGCCCTTATCATTACAATTGTTGGAATTCTGGCAGGTACCTTATTAGGCCTTGGTATAGGATGGTTGCAGCAGGAAACAGGCTTTATTAAATTAGATGAAGCGGCATATTATGTTTCATCAGCTCCGGTAAAATTTGTTTACTGGCAAATTGTGTTGATTGATTTCATCACTTTTATTATCAGCTTTCTTGTGTTACTTATTCCTTCTCTGCTTGTAAAAAAGATTACACCTGTAAAAGCGCTTCGGTTTGAATAGCGGAAATCAGAAATGAATAATCATTACCGGTATTTTACTGTGAAATACTAATTCTTTTGTATGGCTCGAAGAAAATATTTTTTCCAGTAAATTGTGTTTTTGAGGGAAAGCTATTAATAGTTTAATCCCAAATTTATCTACGTATTCATTTAAACCTGTTACCATATCCTCATGATCAATAAAATGATACTTGGGTATATAATTTTCAAACATGGTTTCAACCAATCCGCTTTGGAAAGGAGTATCATCTGTCCACTGCCGGTTATCAAAATCAACATTTAATACATGCAGTTTTGCGCCGGTCATTTGAAGAATATGTTTCACCAGTTTATCAGGAATTGTGTTTACAACATCTCTGAAATCGGTTGTAATTCCAATATCAGTAACTTTTGAATAAACACAATCTTCAGGAATAATTAAAACAGGGGTTGTTGAATGTTTTGCAACCAGCAAGGTATTACTGCCAATGATTGTTTCTTTTAGTTTACCTGCTCCCGTAATGCCCATGATAATAAGTGAAACATCAATAGACTTTAATGTTTCTTCTATAGCATCTGTTAAGCTGCCATCTTTAAGAACATATTCAACTTTTAGTAAAGGTTCCTGTTTTGATAATTGATCTGCAAGCTGCTCCAGCTCTTTTTTATTAATTTGTTTTAAGCCTTCATACGAAATTTCAACTCCTTCGTACAAAGGATAAACCAGTGGAGCCTGAAATGCATTTAATAAAATAATTTTTCCACCTACTTGTTTTGCAAAATTAATTGCATAATCTGTGGCATTCAGGGATGTGGGCGAAAAATCAACTGGAACTAGAATTGCTTCCATAAAATGAGTTTTGTTAAAACTAAACTCATAATTCTCTAATAAATATGACTAAGGTCAGAGATCAGAAAATCCTTAATCAGTTTTTCTGAAATGAGATTTATAAAGTTCCTTTTGTTGAAGGGAGGTAATTGCTCATCGGATCTCTCTTTATTGCCATACGTATTGCTTTCGCAAACGCTTTAAAGATGGCTTCAATTTTATGATGTTCGTTATCGCCATGGCATTCAATATTTAAATTACATTTGGCTGCATCACTAAATGATTTAAAGAAATGGAAAAACATTTCAGTTGGCATTTCACCTATTCGTTCTCTTTTAAATAATACATTCCAAACTAACCAATTGCGACCGCCAAAATCAATCAGTACTTTTGCTTCTGCTTCATCCATAGGCAAAGCAAAACCATAACGTTCCATGCCACGCTTATCAGCAAGTGCTTTTGCAAAAGCTTCGCCCAGTGCAATACCTGTATCTTCAATGGTATGATGTTCATCAATATGCAAATCACCTTTTGTATCAATTGTTAAATCCATTTTCCCATGCCTTGCAATTTGTTCAAGCATATGATCAAAAAAACCAAGTCCGGTTGAAATATTGGCTTTTCCGCTGCCATCAGCATTCAGCTCAATTTTAATTTTTGTTTCATTGGTATTTCGCTCATGAACCACATGGCGTATGCTGTTTTTCAGAAATTCATAAATGTCTTTCCAAAGAGGAGTTTCTAAAACAATGGTAGAGTTTCTTAATTCTTCAACCTTATCTTTTATTTCTGCTGCTCCAAGATTTGCATCATTGTTCATCCAGATTCCTTTGCAACCAAGATTTTTTGCTAACTGGATGTCAGTGATTCTGTCGCCAATGACAAATGAATTAGCTAAATCGTATGCAGGATTGTTGATGTATTTGGTAAACATACCAATGCCCGGCTTTCTTGTTGCGGCATTTTCATGAGGGAATGTTTTGTCTATTAATACTTCACTGAAATGTATTTGTTCATTTTCTAAACTTTTCAAAACAAAATTGTGCAAAGGCCAAAAACTGTCTTCCGGAAACCCCGGTGTTCCTAAACCATCCTGGTTGGTGGGCATTACTAATTCATAATCTAATTCAGCAGCAATTTTGCGTAAATAAAAAAATACATCGGGATAGAAAGTAAGTTTATCAAATGAATCTAATTGATAAGTAGGAGGTGCTTCATTAATGATAGTTCCATCCCGGTCAATAAACAATACTCTCTTCATCTTACTTAATTTTTGCTCTTATTTTATTTACTTCGTTTACTGTAACTGCACTTGCTTTGTTTCCAAAGCTATTTCGAATATAAGTTAACACATCAGCTATTTCCTGGTTACTTAATAGGGGTTGTGCAGGCATGGGTGTATAATAAATTTCTCCATTAATTTCTACTTGCTCATTATAACCTTGTAATATTATACGCACCAGTTTTTCTTTAGAACCTAATACTTGTTGTGTTTTAATTAATGGCGGATTCATTCTGGGTACACCATCTCCATCGGGCTGATGACAGGTAATACAAGTTTTATCATATACTTTTTTTCCCCTTGCTAAAGATGCTTTCAAATCATTTTGATCAGGCATACAAGAGAATGATATGAAGCCGGCACTTAATATTATCAATAAAATATTTTTCTTCATCATTATTCTCCTGTATAAACAATTTTCCAGATTGTGCCACTTTGATCATCACTGATATACATCGATCCATCATTTCCCATTGCCAATCCGCATGGACGATGTTTTGCTTTTGCCGGTGTTAAATATTCTTCACCACCTGCAAAATCATCAGCAAAAATTTCATACTCTCCATTTGGCTTTCCATCTTTCATTGGAAGAAATACAACATTATAGCCACCTTGTTTTAAAGGCGATCTGTTCCAACTACCATGAAAAGCAATGAAGGCTCCATTTTTATATTTGTCTCCAAATTTATCACCTGTGTAAAATAATAATCCATTAGGTGCCCAATGTGCAGGAAAAGCAAAAAGAGGTTTTTCTTTTGTTCCACATACTCCTTCAGTTTTACCATCACCACCATATTCCGGATTTAATAATTTCTTTTTTTGAATCGGGTCGTAATAACAATAAGGCCAACCAAAGTCCATCCCTTTTTTTACAATAAAAAACTCTTCTGCCGGAAGTTCTGCATTTTGTTCGTTGTTAAATTTATCAGGATGTAATTGACTTAACTGGTCTCTTCCATGTTGCGTAACATATAATTCATTCATTGAAGTATTCCAATCAAGCCCCACAACATTTCTCAATCCGGTTGCATAGCGAATGCCATCAGCATAACTCTGATTTAATTTATCAACTTTAAATTGCCAGATGCCACCTGCAGTTTCTAAAATTGGACAGGGCATTTGACCGGGAGAACCTGCAGTACGATCAGTTACCTGGCATGCATTTGAAGGAGCTCCAATGTTTACATAAATATTTCCGTTATCGTCTAATGTGATTGATTTTGATGAATGCTGATGTTTATTCACTAATCCGGTTACAATTACTTCAGGCTTATCAGGATTTTCAACATCATTACTGCTGGTTAATTTATAGCGGTACACTTCTTCATCGGATGATGCATAGAGGTATCCGTTTTTAATGGCAATACCGGTGCCGCCATAATTACCAAAAGCAAATTTCTCATCTGCAAAGCCGTCGCCATTTGTATCTCTTAACCGAATGATGCCTTTACCATCTTTTAAACGTTCGAGCTTAACATACACGTCTCCATTACTGTTTACAACAAGATGTCTTGCCTGGCCAAGTTTTTCAGCTACAACAACAGCTTTAAAGCCTGGAGGAAGTTTTAAACTGCCAGCTATGGCTTCTTTCACTTTTTTTGTTGAGTCACTTCCACATGCTGTTAATGTTATAACAAGCAGAAAAGTAATGGATGTAATAAGTTTGTTCATTTGATAAATTTTCGTTTTTAAAGATAAAACTAAACAACAAAATTCTGCAAGGCGTTCAGTAATTCATCATTCTCTTTTGCCGTTCCTACAGTAATTCGCAGACAACCTTTGCATAATAATACTTTACTACGGTCTCTTACAACAATTTGTTTAGCCAAGAGGTATTCGTAAATAGCTTTTGCATCAATCACTTTTACAAGTAAAAAATTTGCATCAGAAGGGTATAAATTCTCAACAACTTTTAATTGAGGTAATTCCTCTTCCATCCGTTTACGTTCACTCACCAGTTCACGGATCATTGCATTTACATCATCTGTATAATCCAATGCATTTAAAACTAATTCCTGAACAGCTTCGCTGATGTTATAAGGCGGTTTTATTTTATTATAGATTGAAATAATTTCTTCACTTGCAAAAGCCATTCCCAAACGCAAACCTGCCAAGCCCCATGCTTTGCTGAGTGTTTGTAATATTACAAGGTTTGGATATTCTTTAAGTCTTGAAATAAAAGATTTTTGTCGTGCAAAATTGATATAAGCTTCATCTACCACTACAATACCTTCAAAATTATTGAGGATGGCTTCTATGTCTTCATGATTCATACTGTTGCCTGTAGGATTGTTGGGTGAACAAATCCATATCAGCTTTGTGTTTTCATCAACCAAGGTTTCCATATGTACAAGGTCTAACTGAAAATCTGAAAGCAAAGGTGCTTTACGGATTTCAACATCATTGATGTTAGCACTTACTTCGTACATGCCATACGTAGGCGGACAAATAATTACATTGTCTTTACCCGGAATACAGAATGCACGGTAAAGGATATCAATACATTCATCACTGCCATTACCAATAAATATCTGATTGGGCGGAACCGCTTTTATTTTTGATAATTTTTCTTTTATTTTTTGTTGATGCGGATCAGGATAACGGTTGTACCATTTTAGTAATGGCGATCCAATACTATTTTCATTGGCATCAAGAAATATTTTTGCTTCACCATGAAACTCATCCCGGGCAGAAGAGTAGGGGGTTAGGGATTGGATGTTTGGTCGTAGTAATTTGTTTAAATCGAAACTCATAAAGAAGCCTCACCCTCGTTCCCTCTCCGGTAGAGAGGGAGGCCGGGCATTTGTTTTATTATTGAACAATAGTAATTAAGCATTTCATCTTTAGTAATTCTGTTGAATAGTGCATAACTACAAACTATAAACTATAAATTCTGTATTCTTAATGTAACTGCATTCTTATGCGCCTCTAATCCTTCTGCTGCTGCCATTACCTCAACTGCTTTGCCAATATTCGTTAATCCTTCTTCTGTTAATTTCTGATAGGTAATCTTTTTTACAAAACTATCAACACTTACACCACTGTAAGCTCTTGCATAGCCGTTTGTAGGTAAGGTATGATTGGTGCCGCTTGCATAATCGCCCACACTTTCGGGTGAAAAATTGCCAAGAAATACAGAGCCGGCATTTTGGATCTTTTCTGCAATTTGTTCATCATTTTTACAACTAATGATTAAATGTTCTGCAGCATATTCATTAACAATATCAATCATCTCATCAACAGTAGTCAGTAAAATGGCTTTGCTGTTCTCCAATGCTTTTTCAGCAAATTCTTTTCTTGGCAGTTGTTGTAATTGATGATCCAACTCAATCAACACTTCATTTATAATTTTTTCTGAATTGCTAACAAGTAAAACCTGTGAATCAACTCCGTGTTCTGCCTGTGATAACAAATCGGCTGCAACAAAAACAGGATTAGCTGTATCATCAGCCATTATACAAACTTCACTGGGGCCTGCTGGCATATCAATGGCAACGGCATCTTTTTGTACTAATTGTTTTGCACAGGTAACATATTGGTTTCCGGGGCCAAATATTTTATAAACTTTCGGAATTGTTTCAGTACCATACGCCATAGCAGCTATTGCCTGTGCACCACCAGTTTTAAATATTTTTGTAATACCAACAAGTTGTGCAGTGTATAATATTGCTGCATTAATTTTCCCGTCTTTTCCTGGTGGTGTACAAATAATAATTTCTTTACATCCTGCAATCTTTGCTGGAGTAGCCAACATTAATAAGGTTGAAAATAAAGGGGCTGTTCCTCCCGGAATATATAATCCTACTTTTTCAATTGCTACTGTTTTGCGCCAGCATAAAACGCCGGGCATTGTTTCAATGCTTTCATCTTTATGTATTTGTTGTTGATGAAACAATTCAATGTTTTTCATTGCAAGTGCAATAGCATCTTTCAGTTCTTTACTTATTAATGCAGCAGCTTCCTTTATTTCATTTTTTGAAACCAATAATTCATCTACGGAAACTTTATCAAAAATGGTAGAGAAACGAATCAGCGCTTCATCACCACTTGCTTTCACCTGCTGCAAAATGTTTGTTACACTAGCTTCTAATGATAGAGTTTCAAGTGCCGGCCGTTTTAATAATCTGTCCCAATCTGCTCTTTTCGGATGTTTAATAATCTGCATATGTGTCAATCGCCCCTACAGGACGGAAAGTTTTTATTTATAATTATTTCAATCAATTTTTCTTACATAACATCTTACGAATATTAAAGTTTGATCAGTTCAAAATAATCGTTGTCTATAATACCTGTCAAGTTTTTTAAATATGCTGGCATGGTGACTTGGAAAGTCCTCTTTTGGGGGATTTAGGGGGCCGCCTCACATCACCATCTTCTCAATAGGAACTACCAGTATACCTTGTGCACCAGCAGCTTTTAATTGTTCAATTTTTTCCCAAAATTCATCTTCACTTAAAACACTATGTACACTGCTCCAGCCACTTTCTGCCAATGGTAAAACAGTGGGGCTTTTCATACCGGGTAACAAGGCAATAATTTCCTGCAGCTTTTCATTGGGTGCATTCATTAATACATATTTATTACGTTTTGCTTTTTTAACTGCCTTTATACGAAAAACAAGTTTATTTAAAAGCAATTCCTGGTCTTTACTCAGTTTGTTATTTTTAATTAAAACTGATTGTGATTGAAGAATAGTTTCTACTTCTTTTAAGCCATTCATAAAAAGAGTAGACCCGCTGCTTACCAAATCAACAACAACATCTGCCAATCCTATGCCCGGAGCAATTTCCACACTGCCGCTTATTTCATGAATATCTGCACTGATATTATTTTTCTTTAAAAATTCTTTAACCAGAAAAGGATAACTGGTAGCAATGCGTTTGCCATCCAGGCTTTTTACACCATCATATGTTTGTGATTTTGGAATGGCAATGCTTAAACGGCATTTGCCAAAGCTTAATTTTTCAACAATTTCAGCTTGTTTGTTTTTTTCAAACAAAACATTTTCCCCAACAATGCCAATATCTGCTACACCATCTTCTACATATTGCGGTATATCATCATCCCTTAAGAAAAATATTTCCATGGGAAATGTGTCCGATTCCGTTTTCAATCTGTCTTTCACATTGCGTAACTCAATGCCACATTCATTCAGCAGTTTAACAGATTCATCATATAATCTTCCGCTTTTTTGAATCGCAATACGAAGTTTGGTTTGTGTGCTGCTGTTTCCACCGCTCAGTTCACTTAAAGGTGTATATTTTTTATCCTGCATCTGATCATTGGTTTAATTAGTATAAATAAAAAGGGCTCACTATTGTAAGCCCTTGAATTATTGTTAAACACAATACAACATCTGGCTTACCCGGCAAGGCAAGTGTGGTGATGATGGATATGTGTGCTTTGAATCATGATGCAAAAATAAGGGCAGATCATTAAACGGCAAATAATTTGTTGAACGGTTGATGTAGTTGCTGTCATATCAGTACATTCGATCTCCAAAACAAACAACTATTAGCATGAAAAAGATTTTTGTTGTACTCGCTTTCATATTCAGCTTAAGTGCATTTGCCCAGGAATCTGTAAAGTATCAACTGCCGCCAAAGGTTATAATGGATCTTGCTTTAGCAAAACCTACACCATCTGTTAGTATAGATAGTAAGGGTGAGTGGATGTTATTGATTGAACGTAATACATATCCCACAGTAGAAGAATTAGGACAGCCGGAAGTTAGAGTTGCCGGACTACGGATAAACCCCCTCAATTTTTCTTTGAGCCGCCAGAATTATATCAACAACTTTTTATTAAAGAATATCAAAACTGGTAAAGAATATAAAATAAACGGCTTGCCTTCAAATCTATTAGCTAATGCTGTTGCATGGAGCTTTAATGAAAAGAAAATTGCTTTTACTAATACGAATGGTGCACAAGTTGATTTATATGTGATAGAAGTAGCAACACAAAAAGCAACAAAAATTAATAAGTCGCCATTAAATGTAATCCTTGGCGGCGCCTTCAGTTGGTTAGATGATAATACATTATTATATAAAACAATTATTAAAACTGCGGCTGCAATGCCAAAACGGCCCATTACTCCAAAAGGGCCAACCGTACAGGAAAGTTTTGGAAGTGCATCGCCCAGGCCCACCTTTCAGGATTTAATTAAATCTCCTTATGATGAGCAGTTGTTTGATTTTTTTACAACTTCACAACTGGTAAAAAATACGAATGGAATTGAAACAAAAATAAATCAACCTGCTATTTATGTTTCTGTAACAGCATCACCCGATAAAAAATATTTAATGGTTCGTACAATTAATAAACCATTTTCATATACGGTTCCGGCGATGGGCTTTAATTCCGCTGTAACAATTCATGATGCAAATGGTAAACTAATTAAGGAACTTGTAAAATTACCTTCAACAGAAACAGCACCGGCAGGAAATGATAATGTACAGGATGCTCCAAGAAATATTGAATGGCGTGATGATGAAACTGCAACAATAGTTTGGTGTAAACCTTTAGATGGAGGATTAATAAAAAATAATGTTGAATTTCATGATGCTATATATGCATTGAGTGCTCCGTTTAACACTCAGCCAAAAGAACTGTTTAAAACAAAGATGCGTTATGCCGGAACAAGCTGGGGTAACAGCAACTTTGCTCTGGTTATGGAAGTTTTGCGTGGCAAAGCCATCACTAAAACAAGTAAACTAAATCCATCAACAGGCGAAACAGAAATTTTATTTGAACGCAGTTTAAATGATGCATACAGTAATCCGGGAGTGGCAGTTACTGAAAAAAACAGTTATGGTATAGATGTGGTAATACCTCATAATGGTAAACTGCTTATGAATAATACAACCGGGGCTTCAGCAAAAGGAGATATGCCATTCCTTTCTTATTTTGATCTTGCTACCAAAAAGAATGAAATCATATGGCGATGCAATGAAGAAAGTTATGAAGTGGTAGTGGAAGTTCTTGATAAAGAGAATATGATTATATTAACCAGAAAAGAAACACAAACACAGGTTCCTAACTACTGGATAAAATCGTTAAATGGAAAAGTTGCAGATAATCAAGTAACTGATTTTAAAAATCCATACCCACAGTTAGAAGGAATCAGTAAGCAAAAAATTTCTTTTAAACGAACCGATGGAGTTGATTTAACCGGCGATTTGTATTTACCTAAAGGTTATGATGTGAAAAAAGACGGACCACTTCCTGTAATTATGTGGGCATACCCCCGTGAGTTTACAAATGCCCGTGATGCAGCACAGGTAAGAGGTTCAAAAAACATGTTCACACGTATTAACTGGGGTTCACCTATATTTTGGGTAACACAGGGTTATGCAGTTCTTGATAATGCAGAAATGCCCATAGTAAGCACCTCACCTGATAAAAAGCCCAATGATGATTTTATTGATCAATTAAAACTTAATGCAAGAGCCGCTATTGATAAATTAGCTGAGATGGGTGTGGGAGATAGCACAAGAGTAGGAGTTGGAGGTCATAGTTATGGTGCATTTATGACAGCGCATCTTTTATCGCATACCAATTGGTTTAAAGCAGGTATTGCACGAAGTGGTGCATATAACCGTACGCTCACTCCATTCAGTTTCCAGAACGAAGACAGAACTTACTGGCAGGCACCGCAATTGTATTTTGATTTGAGTCCCTTCAGCTATGCACATAAAATTAAAACACCAATATTATTAGTACATGGCGACACAGATGATAACACAGGAACTTATCCCATTCAAAGTGAGCGGATGTTTGCAGCATTAAAAGGCAATGGTGGAAATGTTCGGTATGTAAGTTTACCTTATGAAGCGCATGGTTACAGAGGCAGAGAAAATATTCTGCACCTGCTTTGGGAAGAACATACCTGGTTAGAAAAGTATGTGAAAGGGGTAAAATAAAAATTATAAAAAGCGATCCGTAACGATCGCTTTTTTTCTGTATCCTGATTAATCTTCTTATTGAGTATGATTTAAATCAACCTATGATCTGACCATCGTTGCTTTAATTCATTTGCTTAATTTCTAACTCTGCATTCATAAAACAAGCTCTTAATTATGGCAACAAAAACAAAAACAGTAAAGTATGTTTATTCTTTTGGCGGTGGAAAAGCCGATGGAAATGAATCTATGAAAAACTTATTGGGTGGTAAAGGCGCCAACTTAGCAGAAATGGCAGGTCATCCAAAACTCCGTTTACCGGTTCCTCCGGGTTATACACTCACAACGGAAGTATGTACTCACTATTATCAGAACAAAAAGAAATATCCTGCTCAATTAGCTGCACAGGCAGAAAAAGCATTGGCCGCAGTTGAAAAGGAAATGGGTAAAAAATTTGGTGATCCTATAAATCCATTATTGGTTTCTGTGCGTTCGGGTGCAAGAAAATCAATGCCCGGTATGATGGAAACCGTACTTGATATTGGTTTAAATGAAAAAACCATTGAAGGTGTAATTCAACAATCAGGCGATGCCCGTTTTGCTTATGATGCTTACCGCCGTTTAATTATGATGTATGCCGATGTGGTAATGGAAAAAGCCGGAGGTATTGAACCCAAGGGAGGTAAAGGCATTCGTAAAGTATTAGATGAAAAACTTGAAAAAGTAAAACATACCAAAGGTTACCAGTTTGATACAGATATTACAGTTGATGAATTAAAAGCGCTGGTTAAAGATTTTAAAGCAACCATCATTAAAGTATTAGGTAAACCTTTCCCAGAAGATCCACAGGAACAATTATGGGGAAGTATTGGTGCTGTGTTTAGCAGCTGGATGGGCAAGAGGGCAATTGAATATCGCCGCATTGAAAACATTCCAGATGAATGGGGAACTGCTGTAAATGTACAGGCAATGGTGTTTGGCAATATGGGCGATACAAGTGCAACGGGTGTTGCGTTTACTAGAAACCCGGGCAATGGTGAAAATAAATTCTACGGTGAATATTTATTAAATGCACAGGGTGAAGATGTGGTTGCTGGTATCAGAACTCCGGCTCCTGTTAATGATTATTCTAAAAATGATCAGAGTAAACATTTGCCTACACTGCAGGAAATAATGCCTAAAGTGTATAAAGAATTGTTTGATATTCAAAAAAGACTGGAGGTACATTATAAAGACATGCAGGATATTGAGTTTACCATTGAAAAAGGTACGCTGTATATGTTGCAGTGCCGTGTTGGTAAACGAAATGGTGTGGCAGCAGTAAGAATTGCCAGTGATATGTATAATTCAAAACTGATAGATGCAAAAACTGCAGTAAAGCGAGTTGCACCAAATCAACTGGTTGAATTATTACTTCCAATGCTCGATCCTGAAGTGCAGAAAGTAACCAAGGCTATTGCTAAAGGCTTACCAGCAGGACCAGGTGGTGCAAAAGGCCGTGTTGTCTTTTCATCGAATGATGCAGTTGAGTGGGCAAGCAGAGGAGAAAAAGTGATTCTTGTTAGAGAAGAAACCTCACCTGAGGATGTTGATGGTATGCATAAATCACAAGCAATTCTCACAACAAAGGGTGGTATGACATCACATGCTGCACTGGTTGCAAGAGGCTGGGGTAAATGCTGTATTGTTGGATGTACCGATATTGAAATACACAGCGAAACGAAATCATTTAAAGCAAATGATGGTACTTATATTAAAGAAGGTGACTGGCTAAGCCTTGATGGTACAAAAGGCTTGGTTTATTTAGGCAGTATGGCTTTGGTTGATATTGACCTCGATAAAAATCTGGCGTATAAAAATCTGATGAAGCTGGTAGATAAGGTGAAAGTGATGGGTGTTCGTACCAATGCAGAAACTCCCGGTGATGCAATGCAAGGCTTCAAGTTTGGTGCAGAAGGTATTGGCTTATTCCGTACAGAACATATGTTTTATGGTGAAGGAAGTGATGAGCCATTGTTCCTGCTGCGTAAAATGATTGTAAGTAAAACAGAAAAAGAAAGACGTGAAGCTTTGAACGGATTGTTCAAATATGTAAAAAAAGATATTAAAGAAACACTGGAAGTGATGAACGGACATCCGGTAACCATCCGTTTACTCGATCCGCCATTGCATGAATTTGTTCCTCATGACAAGGAAAAATTAAAACAGCTAAGTAAAGAATTAGGCATCAGCATGAGTATATTGAACAGAAGGGTGCTTGCTTTGCATGAAAACAATCCAATGCTTGGACACAGAGGTGTGCGTTTGGGTGTGAGTTATCCCGAGATTACAGAAATGCAGATACGTGCCATTTTTGAAGCAACCGTTGAATTGATTAAAAAAGGTAAGAAAGCTATGCCTGAAATTATGATTCCTGTTACCTGTGGTAAACATGAATTAAGCCATCAACGTGCAATTGTTAATACAGTGTATAAGGAAACCTGTGAAAAAATGGGCGTTAAGAAAATTCCTTACCTGTATGGAACAATGATTGAAATTCCACGTGCAGCCTTAAAAGCAAACAGCATGGCAGAAGAAGCCGATTTCTTCAGCTTTGGCACTAACGATCTTACACAGATGAGTTTTGGATTTAGCCGTGATGATATTGGTGGATTTCTTCCAAAATATCTTGATCTGAAATTGCTGCCATCTGATCCATTCCAGACAATAGACCAGAGTGGTGTTGGTGAGCTGATTAAGATTGGTGTGGAAAGAGGTCGTATTACCAAACCAAATTTGAAAATTGGTATCTGTGGTGAACATGGTGGTGATCCTGAAAGTGTGGTTTTCTGTCACAGGATAGGAATGAACTATGTAAGTTGTTCACCTTTCCGTGTACCAATTGCCCGTTTGGCAGCAGCTCATGCAGCAATAGATTTTCCAAGAAAAGAGTTAAAAAAGTAATAGACTAAAATCAGTTCTTTTATAATCGGCTATTGATTATGACCCAAAAAGGCCACCGCTCTGGTGGCCTTTTGTATTTAGTGATGTAGAAGTTGTTTTTTAATATCGTCCATATCTATGCCCATATGGCTTTCATCATATACACATTTTCCATTTTTAATAAGAAGAATTTGTGGCGATTCATGTATAATTCCAAATTGTACTGCAATTGAATTAGAAACGTTGCGGAAGGCAATTAAATCGAGATAGTAAAAAGGAATATCATGGGGAACAGAAGATTTCTCCAGCCTGTTTTTTGCTACAGTACTAATGCTGCATCGGGTACTGTGCTTAAAAATAACTAAAGGCTTTTGTTGAGATAAAAGTATAAGTTGCTCCAATTCTTCAGTAGAGCTTAGAGGTATCCAGTTCATGAAATTTTTTATTCAAACAAATTAACTGCGGAAAGGTTTACTGCTTGTTGACTGGGGGCAACCGTATCCTTTATGGCTTCCTGCACATGATGTAAAAAGGAGGCTTAGAAAGGTTATTAATAAAGTAAATACAAAAACTTTTTTCATTTTCGAGGGATTTTGAATACATAAAAGTAAGCTTTTTTTTAAAAAGCTGAACCTTTACCAAATAACGTTGAAATCAGTATTTTATGATATGGCTGTATTGAATATGTTTTATTTATTTTTGCCAAATCACATTTTTTGCTGAAAAAGCTGAAAATCAAAAACAAACACACCATTTTTCATGAATTTACAATTAAAGAGACCCCTTGCTTACATTGACCTTGAAACAACCGGAATTAATATTGGTACTGACCGGATTGTGGAAATAGCCATTGTTAAACAAATGGTTGATGGCAGCAGAATAGTAAAACGGAAACTAATTAATCCTGAAATGCCTATTCCTCCCGGTTCTACTGAAATACATGGTATAAGCAATGAAATGGTAAAAGATGCACCAACATTTAAGCAAGCAGCCAATGAATTAAAGCAGTTTATTGAAAATTGTGATTTGGCAGGATATAATTCAAACCGTTTTGATATTCCATTGTTGCTAGAAGAATTTTTAAGATCAGGTATTGATATTGATTTAAATAACAGAATGCTTTTAGATGTACAGAAAGTGTTTCACATGATGGAACAAAGAACACTGTCTGCAGCTTATAAGTTTTATTGTGACAAACAATTGGATGGAGCCCATGGTGCTGAAGTTGATGCAACAGCCACATGTGATATTCTGGAAGCACAGGTTCAGCGTTATCCGCAAATGGGTAATACCGTTGAAGCAATTGTTAAATTTACCGGAGAAGATCAGATTGTTGATTTTGCACGCAGGTTTGTAATGGAAAATGGAGTAGAAGTATTTAATTTCGGAAAGCATAAAGGGAAACCTGTTACAGATGTTTTAAAACAGGAGCCTCAATATTATGATTGGATGATGAAAGGTGATTTTGCTCTTCATACCAAACAGAAGCTCACAGAAATTTTAAATCGTACATTGGTTAAAAAGTAAGCAGAAGTTAAACAGATTAAAAAAAAGCGATACAACCCATCATCACTTTGGAAAAGATTGTAATTATACCTACTTATAATGAGATAGAAAATATCGAAAAAATAATTCATGTGGTATTTTCTCAACCCAACCCATTTGATATTTTGGTTATTGATGATGGTTCTCCTGATGGAACTGCAAATGCGGTAAAGCAATTACAGCAACAATACCCAACCCAATTATTCCTGCAGGAAAGAAAAGGAAAATTAGGGTTAGGCACTGCCTATATACATGGCTTTAAATGGTCAATTGAAAAAGACTATCAATTCATTTGTGAAATGGATGCCGATTTCAGTCACAACCCGGCAGATTTAGTAAGATTATACAAAGCTTGTAAAGATGAGGGAGCAGATGTTGCAGTGGGCAGCAGATATATAAAAGGAGGAGCAGTTGAAAACTGGCCCCGTAACAGAATTTTGTTATCAAAGGGAGCTTCTTTATATACCCGTATTATAACCAGGTTGCCGGTAAAAGATACCACAGCCGGATTTGTTTGTTATAAAAAGGAAGTATTGGAAGCCATAAATCTTGATCAAATTGGTTTTGTTGGATATGCTTTCCAGATTGAAATGAAGTTTGCTGCGTGGAAATTGAAATTTAAAATAAAAGAAGTGCCCATCACTTTTGTTGACCGCAAACTGGGCATAAGCAAAATGAATAAAGGAATTGTGAAAGAAGGTATTATTGGTGTGTTGAAATTAAAATGGCAAAGTCTCTTTAAAGACTATCATCAACGAATGAAAAAAAACGGAGAAGCTATTAAAAATATTTCAGCAGAAGAAGTAATAGCCCAACACAATTCCTGAAATGAATGAATGCCACCACTAAAGCTTTTCTGCAATTACATGCTGCAATTTTTCTTGCAGGTTTTACAGGAGTATTAGGCAGGCTTATTGAATTAAATGAAGGTTGGTTGGTTTGGTACCGCATGTTATTATCTGCTGTTCTTTTATTCTTATTTCTGTTTTTTTCAAAAACATCATTTCGTATTTATAAAAAATATCTGCTCCCATGCTTTTATATTGGAGTGATGATTGCCATGCATTGGATATTTTTTTATGGAAGTATTAAGTATGCAAACATTTCAATTGCATTGGTTTGTTTTGCTGCAACCGGTTCTTTTACTGCATTGCTTGAGCCCCTGATTTTAAAACGAAGAATTGATTTGTTTGAAATTTTGCTGGGTATATTGGTTTTGCTGGGTATCTATCTCATCTTTCATTTTGATGTACAATTTAAAACCGGAATATTGCTGGGAGTTGCTGCTGCATTCCTTTCTGCTTTATTTCCCATTTTTAATAAACGGTTAATTCAATATGTTCCTGCTGCTAGTCTTACATTATATGAATTAAGTTTTGGATGGTTGTTTTTATGTTTTGTATTACCTTTTTATTTTAAACTATCTCCGGCAACTAATATGCTTCCTTCATTCATGGATGTAGTTTGGTTGTTTATACTGTCATTATTCTGCACAGTACTGGCCATGCAACTATCAATCAATGCACTTAAACGGATTTCTGCATTTACTGCAAATCTATCTTATAACCTGGAGCCTGTTTATGGAATTGCTTTAGCCTTTTTTATTTTTCATGAAGATGAACATTTGGGGAAAGGTTTTTATATGGGCATGGCACTGATTGTTTTAAGTATTGCCATACAAACCCTCAGAGTTTGGAAAAACAGAAAAAAATCAGAAGCCGTTTTATCTCCAATTAAAATTCCAGAATAAATCCAATAGTAGGAGTAACACTTGGATCGTTGTTTTGAAGTATTAAAGGAATTGCATTGCTTCCATCATAGGCAATTGGCCTTCCATTGTTAGTAGCAAAAGCTGAATTATCTGTTGTGCGTTTAAATGTATACTGAGGAAATGCCGGGCTTTTTGCAACATACCAGTTACTAACATCAAGGAAAACATCCAGTGTCAGTCGTTTAAAATTCCATTTCTTATCTATTCTAACATCACTTGCATGAAAAGCAGTTAATCTGTTTGCATTCAATTTAGAATTATCCAGTACACCTTCTCCCAGGCTTAAATAATTTTGCCGGCTCAATGTTTCATCAAAAGGGGTAAAAGGTGCACCGCCCTGGTAACGGAATTTTAAACCTAATTCCCAATTACGTTGAAATTTATAACCCCATGTAATACTTAACAAATGCCGGTTGTCCCATGCACTTGAAATATATTTTGCATTAATCCCACTAAATTGACTTACAAAAAGTGTATAACTGAAAACACCATAAAATCGTTTGGTTAATTTCTGTTGTGCAAAAAATTCAATGCCATATGTTTTCCCTTTACCATTACTAACAACTGCTTCATTGCCCAATACATTAAAATCGCCGCCCCTGTTTGCAAGATTCACTCCATCACGTACACTAACCGGCATATTTCCATATTGCTTGTAAAAACCTTCAATGGTAAAACGGGTAGTGTTTTTTGGTAAAAATTCAAGTCCGATTACATAATGATCACTACGCAGGTATTTGGCATCTTTATTTGTATAAATTCCTGCATTATTCTCAAAACCAAGAATAGTATAAGGTGCAAGTTTATAATATCTTCCCACACTTGCATTTACTGTCCATTCATCACTCAATACATAACTTAATCCAATGCGTGGACTCATAGTCTGCAATAAATTCATACCATTATCTGTAAAAGTATTACCATCAAATCTTACTCCTGCATTTACTCCCAGGCGGTTGTTAAAAAACCGTTTACCTGCCTGTATAAATGTTCCAAGCTTTAAAAAGTTCAATGAAGAATTAAAGTTGGCTTTTAATTCAGGTTGAATGATATTGTTGTTTGTATCTTTTATTTCGGCTCTGATTCTTGCAAAACCATTATTGCTGAATTGAACATATTGTGCTGCTGCTCCATAACTCAACTTCCATCCTTTTACTGTTTTATTTACATCAAACCTTAATTTGTTTTCTGTTTCATTTGAATTTAAATCAAGTGATTGCTTTGATGCAGTGGGGTTGAGATTATCTTCAAAACGTGTAATTTCATTATTGAATGCATTTCGACTCAATGCTAAATTCCAAAAACCATTTTTTACTGTTCTTTTTAAACTGGCCCCAACTGTATAATTCCATTGGTTAATGTTAGGATTGCTGTTGAGAATATATAATTTTTCAGAAGTTGATTCATTAGGTGCTGCAAAACTAAATTCATCAATGGCACCAATACCAATAAAAGTTAGTGTTGTTTTTTTATTTACCTGGTGGGTGATTTTGTATTGAAAATCCCAGTAGTTAGGACGGATAGGTAAGTCCAATGCCTGAAACAAAAACTGGAGGTAACTTCTTCTTGCACTTGCAAGAAAAGTTGTTTTCTTTGTTTTACTTAAAGGCCCTTCTAAAGTTGCTGCTAATTCTGTTGCACTCAGGCGTACATTTCCCTGTACATGGTTGCTATTTCCTTTCTTTTGTTTAAATTCAAAAACACTGCTTAATGCATTATCATAACGGGCATCAAAAGCAGAAGAAGAAAGTTTTACATCTTCAAGAAAACTCACATTTAAAATTCCTGTTGGCCCGCCACCGGAACCCTGCGTTGCAAAATGATTAATAACAGGAATTTCAATTCCATCTAAATAAAATACATTTTCACCGGGACCGCCCCCACGTATTACAATATCGTTTCTAAAACCTCCAACACTGCCTGCAGTTCCACCTACACCGGGTAGTGTATTAATAACCCGGCTGATATCAAAATTACCACCGGGGTTTGCTTTTATTTCTTCTGTTGTTAATCGCTGAACACTTAAAGGTGTTTCAAGAGTGGCTGCTTTGGCTGTTTTTTTTCCGGTAATTGTAATTTCAGCAATTGATTTTATTTCCTGCTCCAGTTCTATAGAAAAACTTAATTCATTACCGTAAGTGATCACCACATTATATAATGTATAAGACTTATAACCAACTTTTGTAAATTGAATTGAATAAGTAAGGGATGGAATATTGATGATTCTGAATCTGCCCAGCGAATCGGTTATAGTTCCAAATTCTGAGTTTTCAACTTTAACACTCACTCCCTCAAGTGGCAACTGATTACTCTTTTCAATGACAGTTCCGGCAATAACTCCCTTGTTTTGGGCAAAAACCTGTGTATATATTCCAAAAAAGAAAAAAAGAAAGGCGATAATTCTATTCATAAGTTTAATTTTCCACTTGTATAAAACAGCGTTCTGCTTTATTTGTTTAATTTATCTTGACAAACTTTTAAAACCTTCTGTATATGAGAAAATTTGTTATAGCCCTAAACATTTTAATGTTTCCGGCACTTTTGAATGCACAAGATAAAAAACCATTAGATCATTCTGTATATGATAAATGGCAAACGGTTGTTCAACCACAAATTAGTGATGATGGGAAATGGGTGGTTTACCAGGTTAATCCACAGGAAGGGAATGGAGATTTCATTATACAATCATCAGATGGACTTTATAAAAAAGTTATTCCCCGTGGTTATAATTCAATCATCAGCAACGACAGCCGTTTTGTTGTATTTAAAATAAAACCGCTTTTTAAAGACACAAGAGAAGCCAGAATAAAAAAGAAAAAGCCCGATGAAATGCCAAAGGATAGTTTGGCTATTGTTGAATTTGGAAAAGATAGTGTTTGGAAAGTAGCCAGAGTTAAATCGTTTAAAATGCCCGAAAAAGGGAATAACTGGATCACTTATCAAATGGAGAAATCAACTGATATTCCCAAACCTTCTGCAAAACCTGATTCATTAACGCAAATCAACAAAATGGTTGCTGCAGCCGACTCGTTAATACGGGTTGCTGATAGTTTAAAAAATAAAGCAAATGAAGCAAAAGCCAAAGGATTAAGTGTTTTACAGGTACAAAAGAAAGATACAAAACCAAAAGCAGCTGAAGAACCTGTTGAAGAAGGAACAGAGCTGGTGCTGCATAATTTATTATCGGGCGAAGAAGTAAAATATAAATTAGTAAGTGATTATTATTTCAGTAAAAAAGGAAATGTATTAGTTATTGAAACAACAAGAAAAAATGCAGATACGCTCAGTAAGGCTTCCGTATTATGGATGAATATGATTACAGGGAAAGTAGATACGGTAATGAAAGGTTTTAATGATGCAAAGAATTTTGCTATTGATGAAGAAGGAACACAATTGGCATTTGTTGCAGAACGGGATAGTGTAACAAAAGCTTTAAGAAAATTCTACAAACTATGGGTTTTTAAACCAGGAATGGATAGTGCAGTATTAAAAGCGGACAGAAATACAGTTGGAATTAAAAATGGGCTGACTATTAGCCCCGACTATACAAACAAATTCAGCAAGAACGGAAAGCGTTTATTTCTCGGTCTTGTTCCAATAAGGCAACCAAAAGACACTTCTTTGGTAGAGTTTGAAACAGCACGCTTAGATATCTGGAATTATCAGGATAATGAATTGCAACCTCAGCAATTAGTACAGGCACCTAATGAAATTAAACGAAGTTATTTAACAGTAATTCATGAAAATGCAAATGCAATTACAACACTTGCCGACGAAAATCTTGAACGCATTGAACTTTCTGATGATGATAACGGAGATATGGCACTTGGTGAAACCAATAAAGGATATCGTATTCAAAACCAATGGGAGCAGTTTAATTACAATGATCTGTATCTCGTTGATGTAAAAACTGGTGAAAGAAAATTAATTGCCAAAAAAATAAGAAGTGGAGGTAGTATTTCTCCAAAAGGGAAATTTGTTGGATGGTATGATTGGAAAGGGCGGCATTATTTTACATACGATATTGCAACAGGCAAAACCATCAATGCAACTAAAGAAATTAAAGTTCCTTTATATGATGAAGATGATGATCATCCCGATGATCCGCCACCACATGGCATTATGGGATGGCATGAAAATGATGCCGCAATGTATGTGTATGATAAGTTTGATATCTGGAAAGTAGATCCAACAGGATCAACTAAGCCTGTTTGTATTACAAACAATATCGGCAGAAAAAAACAACTCACTTTCCGTAATACAGTATTAGACCGTGAAGAACGTTTTATTAAAGATGGACAAACTTTATTACTTAATACATTTGATAATAAAGAAAAAGGAAGTGGCTGGGTTGTTTACAAAACAGGCGGGCAGTTTACATTAAATGAATCTGTTCCCGTAACAAATGCAGTTGCATTTAATGCATTTGGCGGAACTGTGAAAGCAAAAAACAGTGAGGCATTGGTTTATACAGCAATGACTCCGCAAATGAGTCCAACACTATTTTCAACAACATTATCTAATGCACAAAATAATAAATCTGCTGTTGCATTAAGTACAAGCAATGAACAACAAAAAGATTACAACTGGTATACTGTTGAATTGCATAAATGGAAAATGTTTGATGGAAAAGAAAGTGAAGGTTTACTATTTAAGCCTGAGAATTTTGATGCAAGCAAAAAGTATCCTGTCATCTTTTATTTTTATGAACGCAACGCAGATACCAGATACAATTACAGAGCACCGGCGCCCAGTGCTTCTACCATCAACATTGCATACTTCACCAGCAATGGTTATTTGGTTTTTGATCCCAACATTTATTATAAAAATGGAGAGCCTGGTGAAAGTGCCTATAACTCTGTTGTGAGTGCAGCAAAATATCTCAGCAAAATGAAATTTGTTGATAGTACAAAAATGGCTATTCAAGGACAGAGCTGGGGCGGATACCAGGTTGCCTATCTGGTAACACGTACAAAAATATTTGCAGCTGCAGGTGCTGGTGCACCGGTGAGTAATATGTTTAGCGCTTATGGTGGTATACGCTGGGGTACAGGAATAAGCCGGCAGTTTCAATATGAAAAATCACAAACAAGACTTGGTTATACACCATGGCAACGGCCCGATTTGTATACAAAGAATTCTCCCTTATTTAAAGCTGATAAAGTAGCAACACCTTTATTGCTTATGCATAACGATAAAGACGGGGCAGTGCCCTGGTATCAGAGTATTGAATTATTTACTGCATTAAGAAGACTGGATAAAAAAGTTTGGTTGCTTCAATACAACGATGAAGATCATAACCTTGTTGAACGCAGAAACAGAAAAGATCTTT